>CALZHD010000027.1 GCA_945787155.1 uncultured Gammaproteobacteria bacterium
GCGCGTACCTGCTTGGAAAAAATATCCGCAAACGAATAGTCGTTGGCGATCGAGGTGATGGTTGATGCATCGGTAGTCAGGGCGAAGCCAGGTAGTCCTCAAATAAAAAAAATAAACAGGACAGCCATATTATAAAGAAGCCTCAATAGTCACTGGAGTGGAATACGCCTCACATTAAGCGCTATCAATTACGCATAATTCATGAAGTTTGGTTATTTCGAAAAGAAACAGAACACTGTTTTTATGGTTTCAGGTGAGTATTTCGAATGCCAGGCAAGCACTACTCTCAACGATCGTTGAAGATAAACAATAGTGTGGATTTTCCTATTCGAAGTTACGGAAAATAGTACGCACAGCTCTTGATACCGGGTGTCCGTTGATACCCCAGCGACTGACACACCTGCTTAAGCTTAAACGCCGTGCCGACAAACGATTTAAAACGACTTTCGAAGTGGTTGATCAGATAACCCCAATGCTCAGGCTCGATGTTGAGCCGTTCCAGAACCGGGGGTATCGATTGAGCAATTGAACCCCGCTTGTCTTCACGAATAATCCGCCCGCTCCAGTCGACCAACTCAAGATAATCGGTCAATTTAAAGGGCAGTCCCTTCGGCATTGCTGCCCTTGGGTTGCCGACAAACGGCAGTAGTCCTTTCACCTGTTGCTGTGAGTGATTCGGACTATGTGCCGATTGAGCCTGCTGAATCCTTCGTTTAACACTAGTATGCGCAGAGGCTTCAGGTGTTTTCACCATCTTCGCGCGAATCGGGTTGAGATCCACATACACCATTGCGGCGATCAACGCCGCCTCATCCAGCAGCGCCTGTGATTTAAAACGCCCCTCCCAGAAACGCCCGGTACATTCATCCTCCGCATTCGCCTGACGCGCGATGCCCTCGTTCACCACTCGCATAAACCAGCTGATATCCATCAAGCGCTGCCGCCAAAGCTCAACGCTGTCATTCAGCACCGTTGATTCAGTCGGCCCCAGCTTTTCCCCGCGACAGTAGCGCTGTGAAAACAGATTACCCGTAAAGAGCCGATGCCAGCGGTCGATCACCTCATCAAAGGACCAATCAACTGCTTGTTCCGTATCGACATACAACACCACATGATAGTGGTTCGACATCACCGCATAGCCGCACAGATCAATCGAAAATATCTGTGCGAGGCCATGCAAGCGATCTTCAATCCATTGACGGCGGTGCTCAAAACTATGAGCGCTTGCGGCATCTTCGCCGCATAAAAAAGCACGCCTTACGCAGCGCGACACACAATGATAATACGGAGTGGCCTCAAGCGAGACCTGAGAACAACGGGGCTTTGGCATCGGTCAACTCCTTTGACGCAATGATTATTGTGTAACTCCTGGGCAAAACACTATCGCTGGACGATGATGTTGTCAATCTTTATGATGGGTGTCTGTATATTGTGTATATTGTGTATATTGTAGATATAGAAGGTATCCTGATGCGCAAAAGAATTATCAATTCAGATGATAAACAAAAGGTTGATTCTGATCGGAAATGGTTGGATATCGAGAAGATTGCAGTAGTTGAAGTCACCTCAGAGGAGGAAGAATTTCCAATCGAGTCCGCACTGCTACCTGGTAAAGTCTCGGAATGGCGTGCCTCAGGCCAAGGAAAACAGATGATTAGGCTTCTCTTCGACAAACCTCAGAGGCTGCAATGGATCAGGTTGAAATTTGAAGAGTTAGAGATTGAGCGTACGCAAGAATATGTTTTGCGTTGGTCTCCGGACGGTGGTCAATCGTATCAAGAAATTATAAGACAGCAATGGAACTTCAGTCCTGAAGGTGCAACCAGTGAAAGTGAAGATTATCAGGTAGAACTTCCTGCAGTAACTATTCTTGAGTTGAGCATCAATCCAGACATAAGTGAGAGAAATGCATTTGCGTCTTTAAAGGAGTTGCGGCTTGCCTAACAAGGAAAATTCAACCGACGACCGCTACTGCGGTGCTTGCATTCAGGATCGCAGCATCCTTTCATGTCTCGCATATGTGGCAGGCACGACGTTATCATTACGCAAGCTGGTGATTTTAGACGTTATGTCAACAGACCCAGGCACCCTACTCTTTCAGGTTTATACGTACCCAGAACCCTCAAGCAACAGACTAAAGGTTGCCCGGTAATAGGGTTCACCCGAGCTTCGAATCACAGGCTGTAGAAACAGATGCTGACTACCATGCTCCGGATGGTGGAGGTAGTAACTACCCTCATCCAGCGTAACGGCACTGGTGTTGGAGAAATAGAGATGAAATTGATCCACATGAGGCGCCTTCATCCCTTCCCGCAGTTCGCTCAGTTTGAGTTGTGTTAGCTGCCTGCCCGCTTCCTCTACGACAAAACTCTCCCCCAGCAATGGCTGCCACTGGTTATTCCAGGCAGCCACTTGAGATTGTTTTTCTGCATCAGGTGCAGCCAGTAGCGATAACGTAGGCAGCAACGAACTGGCAGCACCCGCTACCCCGGTCAATATAAATGCGCGTCTATCAATCATGGTCAGCACCTGTTCATTCATCAATTTAAAACAATAAAACCCATTCACTCAGGCTCGCGCCTCATATAGCGATAGACACCCTCGTCTTCTTTCACCTCAAAACCAAACCGTTGGTAGAGGCTCTGAGCCGGATTGTCGCACGCGACATGTAATGCCAACGCCTTTCCTGTTTTATCGGCTTCACGGCAGAGTTCATCCAGCAGATGACTGCCGATCGCTCGCCCACACCAGGCGGGAAACAGAATCATATCGATAATATTAATCACCTGTGGCTGGCGATCAACCAGCAAGCGCCCAACGCCCTCCTCGTCAACTTCAATAATGGTGTGGTCAGCCTGCGGATAGCGGTCGTGAAACTGCTGTTCGCGCATAACGAACTGAGGTTGAAGATGAGTGCGGCACTGCGCCGCATTCCAGCCTGCCAACAGTAACGGTGCCTGATAGTGCTCAATGAACAACGCCTCACACAGCGCGCTATCTGACTCAGTTGCCGCACGTAGTATGACATCGCCCGATGGCACAGGAGCGAATCCACGCGCTATAGCAGCGTTGCGATCAACAAAAACCGGATTAGCGCTCATTATCTCAACCAATAGTTCTAACTAGCTACGAGCGGGGAGGAAAAATCCCCTGCAACGCAATAATAAAGTGTAGCGACAGATAAGGCTGCATGTTATTTACCGCCTGACTGGCCCCAGTCCCAGCCGTCGTCCCGCCACCCGCAACCGCGGGACCCTGATCGCTATAACTACGGGCATCGGTCTGCGCCAGCAGTCGTCCGGCCGGGTCATTGGAATCTCCTTCTGCGGCGGTGGCCAGATTCAGCGTATGGGTATGCGCAGGCAGGTTATTCACGGTCAGTTGCGTTGTTTCTGCGCCACCCCTCTGCCCAAGCGGGTGCGGACTAAGCCCCGGCCCGGTTCCCACACCAAGCGGAACCCGCCCCCGCAGGTCAGGCAGCCCAAAAGTTGTCCGGCCGTCCCCACCATAATTAGTTCCCAAAAGGGAAAAGAGCGCCTGATATTGATTGATAGGAAGCAGCTGCCCGGAACAAAAGGCCCAGCCACGTGGTGCAAAATTCGGCGCCCAGATTTTTATCTCACCGATGAAAGGATCAGCCATTATCTATTTCCTCTAATTTAACGTCATACTATCAAGTTCAAACTATCCGCCTAGAACACAGGCAACGGACAACCACTCGGAGAACCATTAATAGATCCGGCAGTAAGGCTTATCAACTGCGAACCCAATGCCAGGTCGAATACCCCGGAAATTGCCTCAACAACATAATCCGCTATCGGGCTATTACCGCGCAGATCAAGGCAGGTCTGACTGGTGCTATGGTAATTGCTCGCCCGCATCGCCAGATTCGGGAAGGCGATATTTTGCAGTACATTGTCCGTGACGGTGGTATTTAGCGTGGTGGTGTTGGCACCTGTCAGATCCCGAACCGCAAACCGGAATCCGGTGTTGAACTGGTCCAGACTATTTTTGCGCCCCTCCATGTTCAACTCAGCGCCGTCAAACAGGCGTACACGCAAGCCACTTAAGGTCGAAGCCGCGTTGCCATTAAGCGTATTGGCGGTGATGCGCACCTCGCTGTTAGCACTATCGTCATGCTGGAGATCAATGGCGCTGCTTACCACAGTGACGGCTGTCGAAGTCACGATGTTATTACTAACCGTTAACTGCGTGGTGTCATCGATGCCGCGAAACTGAATACCTTCATGCACCGATGTAATGATGTTGTTCTCGACCACGATACTATTAATGCGTGATTGGGATGGATCTCCATCCGTCATAGTCACGATGCCGCGAAAGCCGATACCGGTGAGCAGGTTGCCATCTGCTGCACTCGAACCACCGATTAATAGGTCAAGCTGCCCGTTTTCATTATCGACCTTGATCGCATCCTGATTGATGTTATCGATGTTCACCCCCTGCACGGTGAGCAGCATATCAACGACACGGTTTTTGTCAGGGTTTAATAGTGTAATACCATCACCCAGATTTCCGGGTACGCCTCGTATTTCGCCGCCCTGCATATTCAGTGCAACACTTGAGGTTGGGTGCAGAAAGATCGCATCGTCAGAGACCGTTGCATCAGCCAGGTCAACGCCATTGATCATCACGTTGTTTAGCGTGAGTCCTATCGTTGCGCCATCACCTTCGATTGCACTCTCGCCACTATTAAGGATGCTGATACCTTCGAGCACAACACCCAGTGAATTGTGTATTTTGATGCCATCACTACTGCTACCATCGATGGTTAAACCAGCAACGTAGCTATTGGCAGCGTTATTGAGACTCAGCGCATCACCCGATGCATGGGTGATCACTGGTACGGTACCGGCAGCGGCCAGGTTTTTGCCATCGACGATCAGCGGAATCCCCGATCCAATCACCCTGATGTCGGACTGGGTGAGTGTTAAACCTTGATCGCGGCCGGTAACGGTTGTATCGCCTGTGATATAAAGGGTATCCCCAGTCGCGACTGCATTCTGCGCATCTATCAACGTCGAAAATGGCGAGACTACGGTACCGAGTGAATCACCTGCAGTATTGTCGACATACCACACACGCTCATTAAAGGTGATGGTAACCGTCGCAGTCAGTGTATTGCTACCGTCGGTTGCTTCGTAAGCGAAGCTATCGGTGCCGAGCTGACCGGGCGCGGGCAGATAATAGAAGGTACCGTCAGGATTGATTGTCACCGCACCGATCCCCGGCGTGACGCCGTTCACGGTCAGTGTGTTGTTTGTCGTAGTGCTGTCATTATCGAGCACACTCCCCGACACCATTACGGCAATGGTACCCGCGGGGGTAATGCCCACTTCCAGTGGCGTATTGCCGATGGCACTATAACTGTCATCGGTGAGGTCTAGTGTTTGTGGTGGTGGTTGCCCACCGCTGCTGTCACTATCATCGTCATCATCATGCATACAGGCAGCCAGCATGAGCAAAAGGCTCAGCATTACTAGCGTTTTAAGCATGGAAGCAACGGACGGGATGAAACTGAACGACTGACCGTTATTAATATCTTTCGCTATAGGCCTGTTAAACATCACTACCCAATCCCCAGTCATTGAGTACGGCCATGTACTTCTATTTCTTTACTCCTGCATTTAGATTACCACGAAGCCAGTCGTCTTCACACCCAAATAAATTTCGCAAAAAACTCTAACACTTAGCCGGTTCAGAGGCACCTTTATTCTTTGTTTTTCAACTTGGTCAACGACGACGCCAACTCCATCGGCAATGGAAACACAATCGTATTAGATCTTTCCCCGGCGATCTCGGTTAACGTCTGTAGATAACGGAGTTGTAACGCCTCCGGTTGTTTTGAGAGTGTTCTTGCGGCTTCCAGCAACTTCTCGGACGCCTGCATCTCCCCTTGTGCATGAATCACTTTTGCACGCCGAGTACGTTCGGCCTCTGCTTGTTGTGCGATGGCGCGAATCATACTTTCATCGAGATCGACATGCTTTATCTCGACATTATTGACCTTGATTCCCCACGCATCGGTCTGTTGATCGAGAATCGCCTGAATATCGAGATTAAGCCGCTCTCGCTCGGCAAGCATCTCATCCAGCTCATGTTGTCCTAGCACCGAGCGTAACGTGGTTTGAGCCAACTGGCTTGTCGCCTCGTAATATTTCTCTACCTGAATAATGGCGCGTTCGGGGTCAATGACGCGAAAATAGACCACGGCATTCACTTTCACCGAGACATTGTCACGTGAGATCACATCCTGACTGGGTACATCCATCACAATAGTACGCAGATCTACCCGCACCATCTCCTGGATGATGGGAATGATGATGATGAAACCTGGTCCTTTCACCTTCCAGAAGCGCCCAAGCAGGAACACGACACCGCGCTCATATTCGCGCAGGATCTTTATTGCGCTGGCGAGAAAGAGAATGACCAGTACCACAATCACCATAAATACCGTTTCTGTCGTGAATGTAAAATCGATCATCACTTCACCTCCGTTTGTGCGGGTGTAATAGGCGGCTCAATGGGGGACACTTGCAACGTAATCCCACTGACGCCGATAACCTTGACCTGCTGGTCTTTATGCAGTGCGGTTTCACTAAGGGCACGCCAGTTTTCACCATGAATAAAAACCAGCCCTTCATGTTCGAAATCGTCTATGACAGTGGCTTCTTTTTCCAACAGTTCTTCCGCACCACTGACGATGGGACGCTGCCGCGCTTTAATTGCCATGCCAATGACAAAGAAGGTGATCAACGCACTGATCACTGCGAAGCTGATGATGAGTGCAATATTAATCCCATAACCGGGCGCTTCGGTATCCATCAAAATAATCGAACCAAATACAAAGGCGACAATGCCGCCAATACCGAGCATGCCAAAACTGGGTTCAAACGCCTCACCGACCATCAGCGCAATGCCTAGCAGTATCAGCCCCACGCCCGCGTAGTTGATGGGCAACATCTGAAAGGCATAGAGTGCGAGTATCAGCGCGATCGCACCGATGGTTCCCGGTACGATTGACCCCGGGTTGTAAAACTCCAGGATCAACCCATAGACACCAATCAACATAAGAATGTAGGCAATATTGGGATTGGTGATCACCGCCAGTAGTTCACTACGCCAGTCTGGATCTATGACCTCCTTTACTGCGCCAGCAGTGTGTAAGGTACGTTTTATCCCTTGCACAACCACGTCACGTCCATCGAGCTGATTCAATAGATCTTCTACATCAACGGCAACCAGGTCGATTACATTTTCTTTTAACGCTTCATGTGCCGGCAGACTCGCGGCTTCACGTACCGCTTTTTCTGCCCATTGCTGGTTTCGCCCATGTAGTTGCGCCAGGCCGCGGATATAGGCCGCGGCATCGTTAATTATCTTTTTTTTGGCGGGATCGTTACCCGCCTCTGCAGGCTTATCTTTCTGCTTATCCTTAGCAATATCGGTGGGCAGTGGTACCCCGCCCAACTGAATCGGTGTCGCAGCCCCGAGATTGGTGCCGGGCGCCATTGCCGCGACATGACTCGCGTAGAGGATGTAGGTCCCGGCACTGGCCGCGCGCGCGCCACTGGGTGAGACATAGGTCGCCACTGGGATGGTAGAGGTTGTGATGTTTTTAATGATGGATCGCATCGCCAGGTCCAGTCCGCCGGGTGTATCCATGCGTAGCACTATCAACTCGGCATCCAGGCTGTTGGCTGTTTGCAGCGTGCGTTCGACGTAGTGATCTGTTGCAGGACCAATCGCCCCATCAATATTGAGCAAGACCACCTTTGGCGCGCTCTGCTCTACAGTATTTGAATGGGCGACAAAACTTAGCGTAAGCAAGACGATAACAACGAAGTACAATCTTTTCAGTTTGAACATAGCTGATTGTCCTTATATCAGGTAACTCCGATACATCACACTCTTTCCGCAGCCTGACCACCTGTTACTTGAGGAACTTAACAGCGTAACCTAACTGCCTGTTCCTGTAATAATACTCTCATCTGTTAATTATTCACCCGGCAATAACAACTTCAACCGTTAAAGGAAATATAAAACCATATATATCAATAAATAAACAAACAATATAATTCAGGCTCACAGTCGCTCTGTTTATACCCCGGAAGGCTTCACACTATTCCCTGCAATTTACATGGTTGAGTGATTTTGTAAACTACTCCAGAATGGCTTGAGGGGAAAGAGTTAACACAGCGTCAGGCGACAAGACCTGAACTGTGACAATTCATTTAAGAGGGGGAATAATATGCAGTCCATGCAGTGCCACCTGTCGGCGATCCGCCGCACGGGCTTCAAACTTTTTTGCTTCGGTTTTATCCTTTTCAGTAGTCACCTTTATGCAGACATTGCCCCATTGGAGCAGAACAAATCACTCTCTCCGCTGGAAGAGTATGTCTATTCAGCCAACCAGGCTGCTCATAATCTATCCGCTTATCGAATTGACCAAAGAAGCGGCGCGCTGATTCAGCTATCAGACTCTCCCTACAAGACCGGTGCGTTTCCGGTCTCGGTGAAAGTGACACCGGATCGACGTTTTGTTTATGTCACCAATCAGGGTTCGGACAGCATTACCGGATTTCGTGTGGACAACATCACTGGTCAGCTCACATCGATCGAGGGTTCGCCCTTCTCAGCAGGCAATTACCCTGATGCCGTGATGATCAGCCCCAATGGCCGCTTCGTCTACATCACCAATGAAGATGACAATATGGTACGGATCTTTCAGGTTGATCAGCAGAGCGGCGCGTTACATCTCACTGATCTAACCACGAAGACTGGCAAACACCCGATCTCTATCATGATCTCTCCCAACGGCCACTTTGCCTATGTGTCGAATTTTTATGACAACAGCATTAGCAGCTATCGCATAGATCAACAAAGTGGCGCATTGACATCCAGTGGTACAGCGACGGCGACAGATGGCAACCCCATCTATACTGCGGTGACACCCAATAATGACTTCCTCTATGTCTCGAACTACGGTGATGTTACCGTTTCTGGCTTCCGTATAGACCCTGAAAGCGGCGCACTCACCGAGATCGCAGGATCACCCTTCGAAAGCGGTATGCGCCCTTATTCGGTGACGGTTGATGGCAGCGGACGTTTTGTCTACGTCGCTAACTGGGGCAGCCACGATGTCACTGCATTTACGCGTGATGCTCTCACGGGGGCGCTCATGAAAGTGCCGGGGGCACCTTATCTCAGTGACTGGTTCCCCTATGCGGTGATCACCAGTCAACATTCAGAGTATGTCTATGTCGCCAACAATGGTAGTAACAATATCTCGGCTTATAAGGTCAACAGAAAAACAGGTGGATTGACACCGCAAAAGACTAAAACATTCAACTCCGGTTTTGGGCCGTATTCACTGGCGATTGGAAAATTCGAGTATTGATTGATCATCCGAGGCGATACCCCAAAGTATCGCCTAGGGTCATTTTTGTGATGCACAAAATATAGGCATTACCCTCTTCCCAGCTCCTTCAAACGAGATGCCATAGGTGGTACTTCTTCCGGATCTATATACACATCCAGCAATACCGGCCCGTTATTCTCAAGCAGCGACGCCATATCTAGCTCATCAAGTTCCTGTGCATTGCGCACAGTCACACCTCTAGCACCCACGGCACGTGCTATCATCGCAAAATCAACACTGGGAAGCTCAAAACCAATGGGCTCCGCACCACCAATACGCTGTCCATGCCTTACCATGCCATAGGCATTGTCATTCAAAATAACAAAGATGACAGATAGTTGTCGCTGCACCGCCACGGTAAGCTCCTGACCACTCATAAGATAGCTACCATCACCAGTGATGCACACCACAGGGGCATCAGACTGTGCACAGGCAGCTCCAACCGCAGCACCAATCGCCCAGCCCATTGAGCCAAAACCCATTGCAATGTTGTAATTTGAGACTGAATTAAGGTGAAGATAATGCGTCGCCCACGCCCATGAATTTCCCGCATCAATATGAAAACGAGTGTCTAGCGGAAACATACCTGGCAGCTTGCGCATCAAATACTGAGGTTTTACCGGCGCGCTTCTCTCTGGCTGTTCAACATGCGTCAATGAAGTGATATTGTTTTCTCTAACACTCTGTTTGACACTATCATACCGAATCACATTGAATCGACTATCTGACTTTTTCTGGTTAACATAGTTATCGAGGACCTGACGTTTTGTCAAATGGCCTTCAAGATCATGAAATATTTTTTTCAGACTACCATACAGCTGTAGACGTGCCGACTCAAACACCATTCCATCTGAAACGGAATGGTTAATGTAGAGCATCTTTTCAACAACGGTCATATTGTCACACAAACCAGCTGTTTCGAATGGATTCAAATTGCTTCCAATTGCGACGACATAATCAACATGCTTATCTCGTAAAATATCTTCAGCTTGTTGGTGACCAGCAAAGCCTAATACACCTTTGTATAGCGAATGATTTGCTTGAATACACCCTTTAGCTGTTGGTGTGGTCACGATATCAGCACCGAGCAATTCGGCACATGCGACAATCGATTTTGAGTATGGCAAACTATTCTCGCCTAGCAAAAATAGTAGTTTTTCACCCCCGGTAACTAGCTTACATAGTGCTTCATAGCTTTCCTGATCATAACCTTCATTCCCACCCTTCTTAAACCCTGCCGAACCAATAGGGATATCAGCATCAACCATTTGCTGCCAGATATCCATAGGAATACTCAGATGTACTGGTCCTGAAGGATATGTAAAAGCCGTCTTTACTGCTTTGATCAACTTATATTTAAGTTGATCAATATGAGTCACCATTGAGTTATAACGTGTACAGCGAGAAAGCATCGTCACAATCGATATAGAATCATCAGAAGAGTCCTGAAGATCTTGTCTTCCAAAATTTGACATTGACGTTTGTGGTGTCAATATCAGCATAGGCGTTTTATCCATGTAAGCCGATGCAATGCCTGTAATCATATTCGTCGAACCTGGGCCTGTTGTCGCACAACACACTGCAAGGTGCCCAGTTTCTCTAGCGTAACCATCGGCCATAAATACCGCCCCTGCTTCATGACGCGATGTTATAAGCTGGATTGACGGCTTTACTTTATGATTACAACCAGGAATCAGGGAAATCTCGTTGTGACGATTAAAGCGTGCAACAGCATCAAACAAGGGTTCAATTGCACCGCCAGGTACACCAAATATTTTATCTACATTAATGTGAGAAAGGAATTCCAGCACAAAATCTGCAGCAGTGCTCTGTTCCGGCCCAGAAAACAATAATTCATCCTTACAGATTGTATTGATCACATTCAACTCCATTTATAGCGACCCTTCATCCAAACCATGCTAGTTAAGTGATAACCAAACACGCCTTATTCACCTCTAAAATCACAATTTTTCACACATACTTTCCATTTGAAATATCTGCAATCAACCGAAGTTCTTTAATAAAAAAATCATGTACTTTACGCGCATCTCTCCACTCATTTCCCTTATATGTAGGAAAATATCAATAACCTTTATAGGGCGAGATTTACAAAAATAAATCAATGGAAATAGTGCATATATTGAGGTAGGTAATCTGCTATAAAATGAAAGCGATCGATTCAGAAAACACTGATTAACCATCTGTTGAGAGAGCAAGCTGCATTAATATTCAGGTCTTTTTGGCTGACCAGTTGAAACTTCAAGCATGAACTACGCTTCACACTCAAAAAGAAAAGCTTCCAGGTTTATCTTTTCGAAAAAGCAGGTCAGAAACAAAAAGAGAGTGCTCATCCGCTAGACTGCAGCGAATCCACGGTAGTTGTTAAGTTAGCTGTTCTGCGTCATATTCCCTGACAGGTGACGTAACGGTGCTATTATTTCATCGCACCTTGGGTGACAAGCAGACCAGTCGCACAGGCCAAGTACTTGCTATATTGACTTAATCTCTGCTGTTCTGTGGCCGCGGGGTTAGATAGCAAAATCTCAGCTGTACTCTCAATAACCGAGCGATTGGCTTGCGCATTTGGATATTTTGACCACTCCTCGTTAATACGCTGTTCAGCTTGACCGCCAACCATGTTACCGCAAAGCGTTACAACTTCACTCACCAAAACAGTATTTTGTCCTGTAGTGGTGCCACCAGACGTGATACATCCGGTAAGAGAGAGAGAATATAACACCCCGATAGATACTAAATGAATAGCGTTTTTCATAGATAAGCCTTTCGATAATTGACAGAAGTTTGCTGAAATTTAGCATTGTAGCATCTATTATCCAGGGTAGATTTTACATCTCGAAACAATCGATTTTGTGAGCGTAATCCGATAACAGATAACGATTTCAAAGAAGGCTCTATTTTCAATCGTCGCATTGAATACTCTCACCTCTCAACTACTGTGGCGTCTCAGTAGTTTATATCGGTCTGAGAAGCTGTTACGATTCTCAAACTACCAAAACAACTTCAAACTCAAGGGTATGATAATGAAAAAACTGGTTTTAATATTTGTACTATCGCTAGGTTTCATTCTGAGCGCACCAGGTATCGCAGATAACAAAGCAAAACATGGCTGGGAAAAATCATCCGAGCATCGTAGTGAGCAGGGTCGCATGCATGAACGCGCTACTGAGCATCGCATGAAAAAACATAAAGATAAGAGTAGAGACGGCGAGCATAAAAATCACAAAGAGAAATCCAAAAAAGATAAAAAGGATAAAAAGGATAAAAAGGATAAAAAGGATAAAAAGGATAAATCTGACCATAATGAGGATGATGAGACAAGCGATCATCATGAGGATCAGAAGGATAGTAATAATGAGTCAAGTGATCATGAAGATCACCAGGAGAGTGATAAAGACGACAACGATTAATCTATCATTAACAGCCGGTTTAACCACCCTCTGTTTCTCAAGGTCTGTAAAAATCGTATCACGGCCTATCCTTCCCCTGGAAACAGGGAAGGATAGGCCGCTTCTTAATAACTGTGATCACTTAAACCCACCCTAACGCAGCTAATCAGCTGAACCCTACCGCAACAGCATAATCCGAATTATTTTTACTGATTTCAAATATTCATTTGTCATTCATAAGATTTAAATACTGGATCATTGCACTTAAAGCATGTTGTACGTAATCAATTCGCACTTCAGTGACGCGACGATTAAACTTGACTGCATCTGGAATAGCTTGATCTATTTTATCGACTGCACGAGGAAGTGCACCGGTAAATTCTCCCTCTTTTATTTGCGCTTGAAGCAAGAAAGATATTCCGCGAGGTACAGCGGAATCAATACGTTTGCGTATCTCATGGTTGGCAGGAAGAAAGGAAAGCGCTGCTTGCAGCCCCTCCAGACGTGTAGCTGTGGGTGTTGTTCTACCATCTTCTGAGAATCCGCCATCGTACTCAGGTCGTTCAGGATTTTTAATTTGAGCTCGAAGTATAGTCTCACAGATCTGGGTTGCATGGTTTATCAGCAGCTCCCTTGACACAGGCAGTTCATCACTATTTTCAAGAGACAGCATCTTTTCAGTCGCCAAAAGCGCCCAATGATCAACAGGTACATCAGTACTATTCTCACGACTGCGTGCCATATATGCCAGCGCCCTTGCAGCTGACGCTAGCCAGACGTCTGAGGGATCCTTTTCGTAAAGCATGAGCAGTCCCAATGCAGCTTCACCGGGATAAAATAGTGATTGCCATTTATCCCAACGCCCGCCCATCGAAGGAATATACTTGGAATAGAAGCTTCCGTCTTCTTTCTGCATATAGGCGATGAACTGACCAAGTGCCTGAAGATCAGAGAGTGGTGTAAATCCAGGGTGAATACGCTCTAAACTCAATAGCGCCACAAGACCCAGGCCAGTACCACCGAGCTTCGCCTGACGTGGTTTGCCGTTCCGATTGACTTCCGGTTCTGACCAGACAGCGAGCATATTTTCCTGCCCTGATACAGGGTGAAGGGTCTTATCGCGGAGGTAACTGCCTGTTCGCTTGATAGCCGATTGCATATTGGGATCAGGCTTTAACTGATAATACATGGCCATCGCGTATATCGTGCCAGCGTGTCGTAAGACATTATATTTCTCCTTCACTTCGATAGTGGGATCCATGTTAATGCGATACTGGAACATTCCATCTTTCTTGCTGTTTTTCACAAGATAGTTTGCAAAGCGCTCTGTCGCACTGTGAACTGCGTCAACCTGGGAGGATGCGGCATCTTTACTGCTTGCGAAAAACACGAACAGGAGCAAAAGTCCAACGGTGCCAATGTGTATTCTTCGCCTGGTGCGGCGAGAGCGGTCTTTAATATCCATTAAAAATCATCCAACCGAACCACACGCTGAATCTTCTCTGCCCACGAGTCAGGCACGCCCGCCTCATCAGCATAGTCTCGCCACTGCGCGACCACATGCTGCACTTCATTGACAATCGCTTCGGCACGGCCACGTTTCATCGATGCCGTCTTTGCGCAAGCCTTGAAATCATCCAGGGTAAAACCGTCTCGCTTGCCATTCATGCTCATCTGATGACTCGCCGTCCAGCTGCCTGTTGCGTTAAAACTGTAAGTCATATCAAAGGCAGGCGAGAGCGACCACTGCCCCGCCTTGTCCATTAGAAAGGCGATGTTCTTAACGTGATCATCCTGATTGCGCGCAACGATATTGAATACCATGCGCCGAAACTGTTCTTCGATGGCGCTCATCGGCATTTTTAATTGACGTATCACCAACAACGCCTGCTCATAGGCATACGCGCCTGCGACATTATAATCATAATGCGCCAGCGCACCCAGCGACTGCATATGGCGCTTCTCACCGCTCGGTAAACGATCAAATCGTCGCGTCATAAAGTGGCGTCGGCCATTCTCTTCAAACAAGCGGCATTCACTGATATCGATGCCACACGCCCTGGCCATCTGGTAATAGGCGTATTCGATGACACCGTAACCCTGAGGGTCTTCAAGCTCCTTATCACGATTCCCCGCCACGCCATCAAATTTAAGCAGCCACTGTTCAAAACCATCTTCCGCGGGCAACTGCCCGGAACGTACTTCGTTAGTCGCAGGGTTCCAGCTAATCACCGCCTTCGCCCTTGCGCCACCCGCCGAGGTACCGACCCGTAGGATGTCCGTCATCGCCTGCTCCTTTCCTTCATCATTAAATGAGGCATGTAGATCATTGCGATGTGAGAGCACATCTGATGCAAGTATGACTAGCTGGTCGATCTCGATGTCATTGCTCTGCCTGGCTTTGGGGCCAAGTGTTGGCGAAAACTCCAGCGCACCCATGCCACGCGCGCCGGTGTAACAGAGTCGCTCAACCGCATTGAACGATCCCGGCTGCCTCCCCTGCGTCGCCAACCAGGCATCAATCAAGGTATTACCAAACTTGTCCGGCAGTGAGTCTGCCAACAGACCCGGCAGACCGTAAAAAGTCTGTCGGGCAAGTTCTGGAAAGGCATAGACACGATTTGATAGCGGCATCATCAGCGGTGAAATTTCAATGCCACTGCGGGCAAATGCGGGGGCGTATTCGAAGGCCGCCACTTCTTTATCATCATCCAGCGAGACCGCACCGATGGTGCGTCCCCAGAGTCGCACCTCAGCAATGCTACTCATGTGTCATCATCCCATGACCACGGTTTCGGTTCTTTTATTTGTTGAGCAGACTGACTAGCGGACTTGCTGGATGGGTCTGCATCGCGAGGTTTTGAAGCACGCTGCCGCACCTTACCCTTGCGCTTCAACAGCTCCATCGGCCGCGGCTGCTCATCAGGAATCACCCCCTCTAGCCCCTCTACAAGCTCCAGCACCCGAAGGATGCGGATGATGTTCGATAGCTGTGCCGAGGCTCCCGCCTCAACGCGCTCAAGCGTGCGCTTGCCGATACCCGCCTGCTCAGCGACATCAGACTGGGTTAACTGCAACTCAAGCCGACGCCGCGCAATACGGCTGCCGATCTCAGCAAGAATCGCATCATCTGTCAGGAGTGTAGATATCTTCATATTCGCCTACTATGACGACTAATATTAGAATTAGCCAATTTATCGCTAAATTTGACGATTTATAACACTTATCTTCTATATCGTCAAGTCGTCTATTTTTGCGAATTATTTATTTAAATAGCTATTATTCGTAATAATTTGCGAGTTATGAAAACCACACCAGGGAAAAGTCAAAGCAGCCTAATACTGGGCTTAAATCTCACTCTACAACACTAATCATCCATATGCCCCACCTTAACCAGAATCGTACACCCCTCATCGCTAAAGGGTCGATGTGAGCTGTAACTGGCATTTCGCAACCATGTCCCCTGCGGATAACGGCCAAACTCATCCTCAAAGGTGCCATTAATCACATAGATCTCTTCTCCTCCTGGATGAGTGTGACGGTTAAATATCGTGCCCGGCTGCCAGCGGACTAGTGCAGTGTTTTCTATGCCATGTGAATGCAGCGGCATCACAGACAAGCCATCGACGCTGCCTGGTAGCCATGGGGTTGTGTTCGTATTTATGTTCACTGCAACAGTATCATCACGATCAAACATATTGAGCTTCACAAAGAGCATGCAACCCTCACTACTCATCGGCGCATGTCTAAAGCCAGGCGGATTACGCAGATAACTACCGACTGGATAACGATCATGTTCATCTTCAAAGAGACCTTCCAGCACAAAGATCTCTTCCCCACCCGGATGCCCATGCTCGGCAAAACGGGTGTTGGCATCGTAAAGTACAACGCTAGTTACATCGCCGGACTCCGCGGCCTCGCGTTCCAGTTTTTTGCGCCACACCCCCGGCGCGGGTGATGACTCCCACTCCATACTCGTAGTGTCGATAACACAACGTAGTGTGCGATCCATATTTAGTGCGACTTCACTCATGTTTACATCCTCGATAATAACCACGCCCCCGCATTTAACGGGGGCATGCATTACCATAAGTTAATTGAATAATCGATTAATGGCTATGTGTAATCGCATCACTGGCCTCTTTTGTATCCCACCGTGTTAGCAATGAAACGAAAGTTAACCAAGAAATCCAGTTGCAGATGTTCTACGATTACGGCAGCAATCCGCCACTCTATCCTGCCTGGCAGGCTTACTTCCGTAAACATCAGCCAGCCACGTTGATTGTCTGGGGTGACAAGGATGAGATCTTCCCCGCGGAAGGTGCACATCCATACAAACGCGATCTTAACAATGTAGAGCTGCACCTGTATGATACCGGCCACTTTGCACTTGAAGAAGACGGTGCCGATATTGCACAGAAGATGCATACGTTTCTGAAACAGAATGTGAAGTAGAGGTTAGTCAATCCAGGGTGGGTTACGATGGAACGATCCACCCTGGATTGAGATATAAAACCATCATTAGCCAGACGACACCAGGGCCAAAACGGCACCCCAGGCTTTTAAGTATCTGATATTGCGGGTGTGAGTTTACCGACCACTAGTCGATTTACGTGAACGTCCAACTGCACCGCGCCCTCTTCCTTTTACCGACCCTTGTTTGGGCTTACCACGGCCATCACTGCGACTGCTAGCTGCCTTTTTCTTACTCGGCTTATTTCGAGCTGCCCCTGAACCCGCCCTAGCCGCTGAATACTCTTTTGGTTTTTTAGGCTTTTTCGGTTTTTTGGGGCCACCGGGGCGAGGCTCGGTAATGGGCACCGATTGCTTTGGCACAAAACCAGTTTCCTGCTCACGGGTTAAACGTTGTTGAATCACAGTTTCGATCGCTGCCAACAGCTTCACCTCATCGGCACTGACGAGTGAGATCGCTTCACCCTCTAACCCTGCTCGCCCGGTACGGCCAATACGGTGCACATAATCTTCCGCTACTTTGGGTAGGTCAAAATTGACCACATATGGCAATTGTTCGATATCCAGGCCGCGTGCTGCGACATCGGTGGCGACGAGTATACGTACCTCACCCGCCTTAAATTTCGCCAACGCCCGACTGCGCGCACCCTGACTTTTATCGCCATGAATCGCAATGGCGGTAATCCCATCATGTTCCAGTTGCGAGGTGAGACGATCCGCACCGTGTTTGGTGAGGGTGAATACCAATGCCTGATCCCAACCGCCACTACGAATCAGATGGCTCAACAATGCAGGCTTACGCGCCTTATCGACCTCAAACACCGCCTGCTTCACACTCCTGGCTGCGGCGTTACGTGGACTAGCCTCTACTTGAATGGGGTCATGCAAGATGCCACCCACGAGGCGACGGATATCGTTAGAAAAGGTGGCAGAGAACAACAGGTTCTGGCGGCGCTTGGGCAACAGCGACATGATCTTGCTGATGTCATCGATAAAACCCATATCCAGCATGCGATCGGCTTCATCCAGCACCAATATTTCTAGTTTTGAAAAACGAATCGCATTTTGACTATAGAGGTCGAGTAGACGACCCGGCGTTGCCACCAGCACATCGACACCACCGCGCAGCTTTTTCATCTGCGGGTTGATCTTCACCCCGCCAAACACCACCGCCGAACGTAACGAAAGATGCTGCCCATAGACCGCCACACTCTCTCCCACCTGTGCAGCCAGTTCTCGTGTCGGCGTCAATACCAACGCACGCACCGAGTTCGATTTTGCGTGCTCCCCCGCCGCCAGGTTCTGCAGCAGTGGCAAGGTAAATGCTGCCGTCTTGCCCGTGCCGGTCTGTGCGGCAGCCATCACATCACGCCCCGACAGTATCGCGGGAATCGCCTTCTGTTGCACCGGCGTCGGGGTATCGTAGCCCTCATCCTTAATGGCACGTAACAGACAATCGGATAGACCCAAATCAGAAAAACTCATCGGCAATCAATACTCAAGTAACTGGCCTACAACGACAGACCAAAGAAGGAAGGTATTGGGCGATTATACGTTATTTGGCGATGTTAATAATCGAAGAATCTGATGGCCACTCACTAAATGGATAAGGATGCGCTTCATCGTTAAAGGTAAGAAACATCATCACCTGGTAGGTGTAGGCGCTCAA
This sequence comes from uncultured Gammaproteobacteria bacterium, assembly GCA_945787155.1. GTDB lineage: Bacteria > Pseudomonadota > Gammaproteobacteria > SZUA-140 > SZUA-140 > SZUA-76. The sequence continues at coordinate 18,989 of CALZHD010000027.1, forward strand.
GCTCTGGCCAAACAGCTGTAATCGAGCATTGGGTGAGCCATTCAGCAGCACTAATAGAAACTGCAACGTTACCACTGCAAACGTAACAAATTTCGCGACACCCAGTAAAAAGGCAAACAGCAGCATATAAAGACCACGTTTCCAGATAGTGGCCGAGGTATTAGTGACTTCATTAGTTTCTGTATTCATATCTACACCGCTCAACAATTACTGAAAAATCCAGGCTCATTACTATAATACCTGCCGTTGATCAACTTAAACAGGTTTTCTATTGGCAATATAGTAGGATAATTGACCAGAGTGCTGTAAGGAAACACTAGCTGGAGACTATCAGGAACTCATAAGATATACTCAGTGTAATACTCGTAGTCAAGAGACACCATGGATTATGAACAATAATAAAATTAAACACATAAGCCAATGTCCCCCATCACCCTCACTGCGCCGGGTAGCCTTTGTACTTGTTATGTTCTCCTGCACTTTACTGCTATTCGGTACTGCACGCGAGGTGGTGGCACAAGAGAAAGAGTGGATATATATCGTCGCCCCCGGTGACAATCTCTGGAATGTTAGTAAGACCTACTTGAAAGGGATGGACAAGTTGCATGAGCTACAGCAACTTAATCACATTCAAAGACCCCAGAGACTCCCACCAGGCATGCAATTGAAAATCCCGGTTGCCTGGCTTAAAGTTGAGCCAGCAGCTGTTAGCGTGCAACACGTACAAGGGACGGTTTATGTGAATCGTGCGGATGGAGGACGGCAATCACTAACAACTGATATCACCCTGCATGTCGGTGATACGGTACACGCAGAAGCGGAGTCTATGGCGACACTGCGACTCGCCGATGGCTCCATCATATTACTTCAGGAGAAAAGCCAGTTAACGTTTGATATCCTTACTATTTACGGCAAAACTGGCATGGTCGATTCCCGCATGCGACTTATAGATGGGCGTATAGAAAGTGACGTCAAGCCTATTGAACCACCCTCCGGCCGTTTTGAAATCTGGACCCCGGCCGCTTTGTCTTCCGTGAGGGGAACCCGTTTTCGCACCACCATGCTCGAAGCAGAAAGCCTCTCTCGTACCGAGGTTTCACATGGTGAGATTCGGGTCAGTGCAGATGAGCAAGAAGTGATGGTCGCAGAAGGATTCGGCACAGTCATCAATGTTGGCGAACCACCTACGCCACCCCGACCGCTACTCGCGGCTCCCAACCTCGGCGGACTTGCCTCGGTGGTAACCAACGAATCGCCACACTTCACCCTCCCACCACTGGACGGCGCGGTCGCCTACCGCATGCTAATTGCGCCTGCCGATAAAATTAATGCGCCGTTCTTTGACCGTCTGTTCCCTGATTTCAATCTCGAGGGGCCGGTGCTTGGCAATGGCGACTATCTACTTCGGGTACGTGGCGTCGACCTGGTGGGTTTAGAAGGACTGGATGCTGATCATCTGTTCTCTATCGACATCCGCCCCGAAGCACCGACATCCACCACACCGGAGTCAGGTGCCGCGCTCTACCACCACGAGATCCAGTTTCAGTGGCAGGCTTCACCTGCTGCTGTCAGCTATCATTTTCAGCTCGCAACGGACGAAGCTTTTTCAAACCTGTTAGCGAACGTAGAAGATTTAGCGGCAACACGCATACAGCCCCAACAAACCTTGCTACCCGGACAGTACTACTGGCGTATTGCCAGCCTTAATACCGCTGGAAAAGCCGGCGCCTTTGGTGCGCCCCAGTCCCTGACGGTACTGCAAACCATACCTGCACCTCAGATTAAAACCGCCACGGTAAGTCGTCACCATGACCAGATCCGCGTCGCCTGGGATGCCATAGAAACGGCATCCGTTTACGAATTACAGGTCGCGTATGACCCCCATTTCAAGGACCTCTGGAAAACGATTAGCGTACCCAACACAACCGTACAATTTCACCCCCCACCAGTGGCAAGTTACCACCTGCGTGTACGGGTAGTTGATACAGCAGGCCACTCCGGACCCTATGGGCAACCCTATCACGTGCCAGCTAAACCATCCCCAATGTGGCTCATTTCAACTGCCATCTTACTCATAACAGGGCTGCTAGCGTTGTGACTCAAGTCAAAAGCGTTCGCCCGTGGCTCAGCGCAAGACTGACGATGCTGGTTGCCCTGCCGTGCGCCGTACTGCTATTGATCTATTCAGATACACTGTGGCGTTGGGATCAGTGGTTATATGACACACAACTGTCGACCTGGTCTGAACCAAGACGAGATGACATTGTTATCATCACCGTTGACGATTATAGTCTGGAGAGCCTCGGCCACTGGCCATGGCCGCGCAGTGTACACGCCGAACTGATCGACCGATTAACTGCGGCTGGGGCCAAAGCCATTGGTCTGGATATTATTTTTTCAGAACCCGATCGTCAGGATGTCGCCAATGATATAGTACTGACGCAAGCGATTACGCGCAGTGGCCGCGTTGTCTTACCCGTGCTCATGGAACAATCTCATACGGAGGGACTACTAATAGAGGCGTTGCCAATACCGCCGCTCATCGCAGCGGCTGGTGCACTTGGACATGTCGGGATTGAAGTGGATGCTGACGGCATCGTGCGGCGCACCTTTCTCAAGGCGGGTATTGGTTCCCCACAATGGCCCTCACTACCATTGGCGATGTTGAATATTGCGGCGCCCGATCAATGGCAACAGCTACCAGGAAAACGTAATCCTGAAATCAGCAGTGCCTCACCCTCCGCGTGGGTGCGTGATTATCAGGTGCTTATTCCTTTTCACGACTCGAACCGACAGTTTACACATTTCTCATATAGCGACGTATTACAGGGCAACATTTCAGCGGATCAGTTTCGCGACCGCTATGTTTTAGTCGGGGCAAGTGCAAATGGATTAACTAGCATGCTACTGACGCCAAATGCCCACGAACGCCGCGGCATACCAGGGGTCGAGTTGAATGCACAGGTGCTTGAAAGCTTGCTTAACCACACAACCTTGCAAGCCATCAATCGGCCCTGGCACTACATCCTGAGTGTGTTTCTGGTGCTTTTACCAATCTGGATTTACTCTTGCTGTCGACCACGCTGGGCGCCATTATCGGCCTTAACCTTGATGGCCACAATATTACTACTATCGACGCTTACCCTTCATTTCACTCATGTGTGGCTACCAATGGCATCAATCATGTTTGTCATCGCCCTGAGCTATCCTTTCTGGAGCTGGCAACAGTTAGCCTATGCGATGCACTACATGAAACGAGAATTGCTGCGTCTGGAACATGACCTGGGGGATCCCCGGACCGGTGGCAATGATCTTGTGCAAAACCTTGAATTCCTCGCCCAATTGCTACCCTTTTCGGGCGCCCAATTACTTAACAAGAAAGACCAATCTATCATTGCCCATTGGGGCACGCCCCCTGCTCCGCCACCACAACCACCACATGAACACAGCTGGACAGCAGGGCCTGGAGGTCTGTGGAAGGCGTTTCATAACAGCGAAGGGTACTGGCATTTGGGGCTGGTATGGTTCGCTGAGAGAGCGCCGGATCACAGCCAGCAAACACTGCTCAACAACTTTATCGAACACGCCTGGCATATCTATAATGAGGAACAATTAAACCACAAACCGATAATCACCTTACAAAGGCGGGTGCGTCAGGTTGAACAAACGACGACCGATCTGGATGACGTACATCATTTCATTAGCGAGAGTCTGGGACAGATGGCAGGTGGCGTGGTAATCACTGATAGCCTGGGTGAGGTAATGTTCGCCAATGCCCAGGCGGCAACCTACCTTTGTCAGAACGACGCCACCACTTTACGAGGTTTGAGTCTAAGCCGATTACTCCAGCCACTTGAACGTTTTGATGGTGTTGAAAGCTGGAATAACGCTGTGAGTGCAGCCCTGTTACAGCAAATAACCACACACTTTTCGGCCCGCATGCACGGGCGTGATCTCTGGTTTCAGGTGACCCCCTACAGCCCACATATCGAATCGCGCTCGGGTGTATTGTTCAGTATTGCAGACGTAACTGCAGTGCGTCAGGTTGATCATCAAAATGCTACGCGCATCCTTATGGAAGAAAAGAAACGGGCGCTGGTAACGCTGAAGTCCATTGGTGATGCCGTGGTGACGACTGATGCTGAGGGCATTGTTGATTATATCAACCCAGCTGCAGAAAAATTACTGGGGCGCACGCTTGATGAACTACGGGGTTTGCACCTTAATTCTGCACTCACGGTGATGAATGAACTAAACAATCAACCCGTTCAATGGCCTTTGAGCGAATGTTTGAGCGCGAGCAAGAGCATTTACCTGCCGGGTGACAATCTACTGATAGATCAGAGTGAAAAAAAACACGATATTCGTGTTTCAATGGCCCCTATCCATGGCCAACATCACGAGGCGGTTGGCATTGTCCTCGCCATTAGTGACATTTCAGAATCACGTCGACTGGTGCGCACGCTGGAGCATCAGGCTAGCCATGATGAATTAACGGGTTTACCTAAACGGATATTGTTAAACGATCGCCTTAAACAAGCTATTTTTCAGGCGCATCGCAAACATGGACTGGTAGCCATTTTTTTTCTCGATTTAGATCGATTCAAGCAGGTCAATGACGCCCTTGGCCACGAGGTCGGTGATGAATTAATCAAAATAACAGCGCAACGTTTGCAAGCGCTCGGACGAAAACACAACACAGTGGCACGTTTGAGCGGAGATGAGTTTGTCATGATCATTGATGACCTGCGTAATGAAGACAACGTATTGCCGATCGCAGAAAAAATCCTGCAGGCTTTCTCTTCTACCATTTGCCTTATGGAACATGAGGTCGCCGTAAATATAAGCATCGGCATTAGCCTCTATCCACGCGACGGGGATGATTGCGAGACCCTGTTACGCAACGCCGACCGGGCGATGTACCAGGCCAAGGCTGCGGGTGGTAACACCATTAAATTCTATGCCAACAACATGAATTTACGTGCAAAGGAGCGGCTCGTGATGGAACGTAATCTACGCCAGGCCATTCATCGCGGTGAACTTCATGTTCATTACCAGCCACAGGTAAACCTGAAAGACGGTAAAGTGATCGGTGCCGAGGCCCTGTTACGCTGGCAGCATCCCGAGCTTGGTGCCATTTCGCCCAGTATTTTTATCCCTATCGCCGAAGAGACAGGACTTATTGTCCCTATTGGCGAGTGGTTAATAAGAACCGTCTGCAATCATATCAAAGACTGGCAGCTTGACGAAGACCTGAATTTTCGTGTTTCGATAAACCTGTCACCACGTCAATTTGCTCATGGTGGTGTCGCAGATGTTCTAGAGCAAGTGCTGGAAGAGACCGGAGTGAACGGTCGTCATCTCGGCGTAGAGATTACAGAAGGCATGCTCATGCGTGATATCGAAACTATTTTCAGCACCCTCAATAAATTAAAAATGCTGAATATCAAACTTGCTATTGATGACTTTGGCACTGGTTATTCATCCTTATCCTACCTTAAGCGCTTTCCTATTGATGAATTAAAAATTGATCAATCCTTTGTTAAGGACGTCACAAATAACAGCGATGATGCGGCAATCGCGACAGCAGTGATTGCAATGGCCCACAGTATGGGTCACCGTGTGGTAGCCGAAGGCGTCGAAACAGAACAGCAACTTGATTTTCTACATCACCATGGCTGCGACGAAATACAGGGCTTTTACTTTAGCCCCGCAGTTCCTGCGCTACATGCACCCGAAATCTTTGCCAGATTGTTAAAACAGCATACGACTAGCGCCATATAAAGGAATGAAAAATCGCGCATCCCTCGCTGGCGGCCATGGAGAGCGAAGCGAGGGCCGCTAGTCGCCGATAGGCCACGCCGTCTGCCCTTTCGTAGTTGTGAGCGCTAGCGAGCGGCGGAGAACTGTCGCGTAAGTGAGTGAATTATTGGCATGGACGCCAAATAATTTTTAGCGAAGTAGCGACACAATCGTATCAGATTACTCTATCACCTTGCCTCGTGTCGCCTTGAGCTTACCCCGTCGAGCCTTGCTATCCATTCGTCTTGTCTGCGAGCCTTTGGTTGGTGTGGTAGGTCGTCTTGTTTTTTTCACCACCGATACATCTCTGATCAATGCCTGTAATCGTGCCAGGGCATCTTCACGGTTCTTTTCCTGCGTCCGATATTTCTGGGCCTTGATCACAATAACCCCCTCTTTACCAATGCGCCGGTCTCGTAGATTTAGCAATCGTTCTTTATAGAAATCGGACAGTGAAGAGGCATTAATATCAAAACGTAGATGAATGGCCGACGAGACTTTATTAACATTCTGCCCACCGGCCCCCTGCGCACGAATGGCGATGAGCTCAATTTCATCAACTGGGATAGATACGTTATGGGAAATGATTAACACTACAATATAAGCTCTGTTTTAGAATAATTTCCGGGGGCTGTACTGATGATATCTTCCCCACCCTTCAGCAATCAAATTTAATCAAATAGATAGTTCGCATGAAAACGTAAATGGTCTTCCATAAATGTGGCGATGAAAAAATAGCTATGGTCATAACCGTCGTGAAATCGTAACGCCAATGCTTGACCGGACGCATCACACGCCGCTTTAAATCGTTGCGGGTTTAGTTGCAGATCAAGAAACCCATCATCGCACCCCTGATCAATTAATATTGGATTATCAAACAGATGGTCCTGCACCAGTAAAGTGGCATCATAAGCCGCCCAGGCTGTACGATCTTGCCCCAGATAACAACCAAATGCTTTCTCACCCCACGGACAAAGGCTTGGTGCACATATCGGTGCAAAAGCAGAGACTGAACGATAGGCCTGCGGATTTTTCAATACAGCAATCAGCGCACCATGCCCCCCCATCGAATGCCCAGATATAGACTTCCTGGTGGGATCTACCGCAAACTGCTTTTCAATGAGTACCGGCAATTCCTGCGTGGCATAATCGTACATCTGGTAATGCTCACACCAGCCCGGCTGAGTTGCGTTCACATAAAATCCTGCGCCACTGCCCAGCTCCCAGTCACCGTCTTCACCGTCAATGCCCGTATTGCGAGGACTGGTATCCGGTGCAACCAGTGCTATCCCTAATACAGATGCCAAACGCTGCGCACCTGCCTTAGCCATAAAGTTCTCTTCAGTACAAGAGAGACCAGATAACCAGTAAAGGGCCGGAACCGGCTGAGTTTCAGCCTTCGGTGGTAAAAAAATCGCGAAACGCATCTCACTATTACATACCGAAGATGGATGTGAGCAGTTATATAACCAACCGTCAAAACAGCGGGTTTTGGAATGAATGTTGAGCAGTTCCATAGAGGATGAACCTGATTAATAGTGATTAATACAAAATGACCGAACGAATACTGGTCCCTTCATGCATTAACTCGAAGGCACGGTTAATGTCACCTAGTGGCATGGTATGTGTCACCATCTCATCCACCTTAATCTCACCCGCCAGATACTGTTCAACATAACCCGGTAGTTCTGTTCGTCCTTTAACGCCGCCAAATGCGCTACCTCGCCATACGCGACCTGTCACCAATTGAAAGGGGCGCGTTGAAATTTCTTCTCCTGCTCCGGCCACACCTATGATCACAGACTCACCCCAACCTTTATGGCAGCATTCTAATGCTGATCGCATCAGGTCAACATTGCCGATACACTCAAAGGAGTAATCGACGCCGCCATCGGTTAAATCGACCACTACGTCCTGAATCGATGCATCGTAATCTTTGGGGTTAATCGTATCCGTCGCGCCGAGCTGGCGAGCCATTTCAAATTTCTCTTTATTAATATCGATGGCGATGATACGCGCCGCCTGTGCCATCACCGCACCCTGGACGACACTCAATCCGATACCACCGAGGCCAAACACTGCGACCGTTGCACCCGGCTCTACTTTGGCGGTATTCAATACCGCGCCAATGCCCGTCGTAATACCGCAGCCTAACAGACAGACTTTGTCTAGCGGCGCGGCTTTATTGATTTTTGCCAATGCAATTTCAGGTACCACTGAATATTCAGAGAACGTGGATGTTCCCATATAATGAAAAATGGTTTTGCCGTTACAGGAAAAACGCGAAGTGCCATCAGGCATCAGCCCCTTGCCCTGGGTCGCACGAATCGCCTGACAAAGGTTCGTTTTACCCGAGGTGCAGAATTTACAGTGACCACATTCCGGCGTATAGAGCGGGATCACATGATCGCCCACCACCAGACTGGTCACCCCCTCACCCACCTCTTCCACCACCCCGCCACCTTCATGACCCAATATTGACGGAAATATCCCTTCAGGGTCCGCACCAGAGAGGGTAAAAGCATCGGTATGACACACCCCAGTCGCCACCATTCTCACCAGTACCTCACCCGCTTTTGGCGCCGCCACCTGCACGGTCTCGATCGATAATGGTTGACCAGCCCCCCAGGCTACTGCTGCACGTGAATCCATCCTGCTCTCCTTGAAATTTGCGACTTGATTAACAACGACCATCTGACAATTGAGACTTATAATGTATGGTACTGTTATAAAACGAACTAGAAAACCATAATATAAACATTATGGCGCTGGCCAGGGAGCATCCAGAAATGAAACGGTATCAAATCACAGGGATAATATCGATTGTACTGATGAGTTTCATACACGCCAGCCAGGCAGCTACCATTCAAACGGCTCCGGCCCTGCGTAAAACAGTTGCAAATGAGCGTCTATTTGATGGGCTTGTTGAAGCAGTTAATAAATCAACCGTTTCATCACAAGTGATGGGGCGCGTCATTAAAATCAATTACGACGTTGATGACTTTGTACCCAAAGACGCAGTCATCCTGCAGTTTCGTGGTAGCGAGCAGAAGGCCCGCTCAAGTCAGGCTGAAGCCGCTTTACGCGAAGCTCAGGCGCGCAGACAGGAAGCTGAAGATGAACATCAGCGAATCAGCGACATTTACGAAAAGAAGCTGATCTCCAAAGCAGCGCTGGATAAGGCCGAGGCGTCATTAAAAGCAGCCAGAGCAAAGCTGGATGCGAGCGAAGCAGCGCTGGATGAGGCCAGGATTCAGGCGGGCTATACGGTTGTTAAGGCACCCTTCAGTGGCTATGTCACCCAGAGACATGTTGAAGTCGGTGAATCAGTGAGTATCGGTCAGCCATTGATGACAGGGGTTTCGCTTGAGGCGTTGCGCGTAACAGCGACTATTCCGCAATCTTTGGTCAACGATGTACGCCAACATGCCACTGCCATAGTGGTGATGCCTGATGGTTCACGCGTTAAGTCTAACACTATTCGTGTTTTTCCTTTTGCTGATGAGCAGGCCCATACCTTTAAGGTTAGAGTAAATCTTCCGCAGAACGGCCAGCAGCTTTATCCCGGTATGTTTATAAAAATTGCATTGATCACGGGGAATATCAGCCGTCTTCTAGTGCCAACAGATGCCGTTGTTCATCGTAGTGAATTAACGGCCGTGTACGTGGTTAAGCCAGAGGGAGGCATCAGCTTAAGGCAGATTCGCACTGGCTGGAAGGACAATGACTCGATCGAAGTGCTGGCGGGCCTGGATGAAGGTGAACAGGTTGCTGTCGATCCGATTGCTGCAGGCATTGCACTCAAGCAGCAACGTTAAGGCGCCGTCATGAGCAAGGATAAGCTTGGTATCTCTGGCACGATAGCGCAAAAGTTCCTGCGTAATGAATTGACGCCACTGCTGGCACTGGTTGGCATCTTGTTCGGCATCTTTGCGGTGCTGATGACACCACGCGAAGAAGAGCCGCAAATCGAAGTCACCTTTGCCAATGTCTTTATCCCTTACCCGGGGGCGACAGCGGTTGAGGTCGAGCATCTGGTGAGCACGCCGGCAGAACAGGTACTGTCAGAAATAAAAGGAGTAGAGCATGTCTATTCTGTTTCACGCCCCGGCATTGCAGTGCTCACTGTTCAATTCGAAGTCGGCGAAGATCGCACACAAAGTATCGTCAATCTCTACAATCAGGTCTACTCCAATGAAGACTGGCTACCGCCCGGACTGGGCGTGGGGCGTGCCATCATCAAACCCAAGGGGATCGATGATGTACCGATTGTCAGTCTGACACTATGGACAGAGGATACAACCCGTGCTGGCTATGAATTGCAACAGGTCGCCAACACGATTGAAGCTGAATTAAAACGAGTGCTCGGCACACGTGATATCTATACCATTGGTGGACCGGAACAGGTGGTGCATATCCTGCTCGATCCGCAACGCATGGCCGGTTACAACATCGCCTTTGATGAACTACGCGCCACCTTGATGGCCGCCAATGCTACTCGTGAGGCAGGTGCGCTGGTCAGCAATAATCGCGAGATCGAGATACAGGCTGGCCGCTTTCTGACGTCAGCAACGGAGGTGGCGGCACTGATCATTGGGCTGCATAACGGTGCACCTGTGTATTTAAGTGATGTCGCAGAAGTCATGCCTGGCCCTGATCAGCCTGAGCAGTTTGTCTGGTTTGGCAGTGGTGCGGCTTCCACGCATAGTATCAAGGGTGAGTTTCCGGCCGTCACCATCGCCATTGCTAAACAGCCGGGCACCAATGCTGCCACCATTGCCGATCAGGTGATCGAACGGGTTGAGCAGATACGAGGTGTGTTTATCCCTGACGGCATCGAGGTGACGGTGACGCGTAATTACGGTGCCACCGCCACCGACAAGGCGATGACCCTGATCAAGAAGCTAACCTTCGCCACCGCCTCGGTGGTGTTGCTGGTCTTTTTTGCACTCGGCAGGCGCGAGGCCCTGATTGTCGGCACCGCCGTTGTCATTACCTTAATGATTACCCTGTTTGCCTCGTGGGCCTGGGGCTTCACCCTCAATCGCGTCTCGTTGTTTGCACTGATCTTCTCGATTGGCATACTGGTGGATGATGCCATCGTCGTGGTTGAGAATATTCATCGTCATAAACAGATGAGTGATAAACCGTTGTTGGAGGTGATTCCACTGGCCGTCGACGAAGTGGGCGGACCGACGATTCTGGCAACCTTTACCGTGATCGCTGCACTGCTGCCGATGGCCTTTGTCTCTGGCCTGATGGGCCCTTACATGAGCCCGATCCCGATCAATGCCAGTATGGGCATGTTCATTTCATTGGCGGTGGCTTTTGTTGTCACGCCGTGGTTGACCTACAAGGTCTTCAGCAAGCATGAAGAAAAGGCTGAGCAGCATAAAGCACCGGCCGATAATCGCCTGCATCGCCTTTTCAAAGGCATCGTTGGGCCGTTCCTGGCGGGTAAGTCAGGGCGCTCGCGCCGCTGGGGCCTGTTCGCTGCAGTGATGTTGTTGATCCTGTTGGCCGTCAGCCTGGTCTTTTTCAAACTGGTCATCCTCAAGATGCTGCCCTTCGACAATAAGTCTGAGTTCCAGGTGATTGTCGACATGCCCGAAGGAAGCAGTGTCGAACAGACCAATCGAGTGTTACAGGAACTGGCGCAATACATCGCTACCGTACCGGAAGTGACCGACTATCAGATCTATGCAGGGACTGCCGCACCGATCAATTTCAATGGCCTGGTACGACAGTACTATCTACGCAGCGGCGCCAATGTCGGCGATATCCAGGTCAATCTGGTACATCGCGCCGAGCGGGATCGCAAGAGTCATGAGATTGCCCTGTCGGTGCGTGAACCGTTGCAACGGATTGGCGAACGTTTCGGTGCCAATATCAAGATTGTTGAAGTACCGCCCGGCCCACCGGTGCAGTCGCCATTGGTGGCTGAAATCTATGGTCTCGATTACCAGGGTCAGATTGAGGTTGCCAAACAGGTGCGTGGCATTTTTGAAACGAGCGATGAAGTGGTGGATGTAGATGACAGTGTTGAACACCGCGCCCCGCGTCTGATCGTCGAAGTAGATCGGCAGAAAGCGGCACTATTGGGCGTGGCGCAGCAGACCGTCGTCGCTGCACTAAGCGCCGCGATGGGTGGCGAAGACGTCGGCTACCTGCATGGCACCACTGATAAGTACCCCATGCCGTTACGTGTCGAACTGCCAACAGCGATGAAGGTCGATACCCATGCCATCCTCGACCTGGAGGTGCGCAGTCAAACAGGGACTTTAGTTCGGTTGTCAGAAATTGTGTCTGTCATTAATAGCGAACGTGAATACACTATCTATCATAAGGACCTGTTGCCGGTAGTCTTTGTCACTGGTGATGTAGCGGGTACCACTGACAGTCCTCTGTATGGCATGTTCGACATCTTAAATACGTTGAATGACACGCGTGTGCATGGCGATAACGTGCTGGATCAAACCCTGTTGAACCAGCCAGCGAACCCCTATCGATACAGCCTTAAGTGGGATGGCGAATGGCAGGTTACCTACGAGACCTTCCGCGACATGGGCATCGCCTACGGTGTTGGCATGATTCTGATCTATCTGCTGGTGGTGGCCCAGTTCCGATCCTATCTGGTGCCACTCATTATCATGGCGCCGATTCCGTTGACTATCATTGGCGTCATGCCGGGACACGCCCTGTTAGGCGCCAACTTCACCGCCACCTCGATGATCGGTATGATCGCCCTCGCCGGCATCATCGTGCGCAACTCTATTCTGCTGGTGGATTTTATTAATCACGCTATCACTAGCGGCGTACCGTTTGAAGAGGCGGTCATTCGTGCCGGTGCAGTGCGTGCCAAACCGATTGTGTTAACGGGGCTCGCCGCAATGATTGGAGCGTTTTTTATTCTTGATGATCCGATCTTTAACGGTCTCGCAATCTCGCTGATCTTCGGCATCTTCGTCTCGACCCTGCTGACGCTGTTAGTGATTCCGGTGATGTATTATGCATTTATGCGCAAGATGCAAGCTAAAGCACCTCTAATTCAAGCCACTGATGAGCAGTCAGTGACTTGAACGACACTGCTATACGAACAACCTGGATACGAACCACTACGATTCAACGCCGAAATCACTGCCTTCAATGAGGCGCTAACGGTATCGTGATCCAACGCAGCACCACTATAACGCCTGCCCGCCACCTCCAGCTGCACATAGGCGATGGCCTCGGCATCGGTACCCTCATCCAGTGCATGCTCACTGTAGTCGATCACCGTCAGTGGCTGTCCGCTCTGTTGCTGCCACGCATCAACAAACGCAGAGATCGCCCCTTCGCCTTTTCCATATAGTGTTTCCGCAACACCCTGTGTATTGATCTGCAGTTCAATCGTATCGCGCGAGCCGTTGTTATCGAGTTGATAACCGCGCAACATCATTGGCGATTGATCCTGTACAAAGTGATCGATAAAGAGTTGATAAATCGTCTCGCCATCGACCACGCCCCCCTGCGCCTCACTCACCTGCTGCACCTGCGTGGCGAGCTCACCCTGCACCCAACGCGGCAGGTTGAAGCCGTAGTCACGCTCCAGCACAAAGGCAACACCACCCTTGCCGGACTGACTGTTAACACGGATGATCGCCTGATAGTCACGCCCCAGATCTTCGGGATCGATGGGCAGATAGGCCACTTGCCACGGTTCGTCACCGCGCTGCTGACGTAGGCATTTACGAATCGCATCCTGATGACTACCGGAGAAGGCGGTGTAAACGAGTTCGCCGACCCATGGGTGGCGCGGATTGACTGGTATTTGCGTACATTCGGTCACCACGCGAATAATCTCATCAGGATTGGAGAGGTCCAAAGCAGGATCGATCCCCTGACTATAGAGATTCATCGCCATCGTGACCAGATCCATATTCCCAGTGCGCTCACCGTTGCCCATTAATGTCCCTTCAACACGATCGGCGCCGGCCATCACTCCCAGCTCGGCAGCAGCAACGGCACAACCGCGATCGTTATGGGTATGCAGCGAGACAATGATGCTGTCGCGACGACTGATGTGGGTACAGAAGTACTCCACCTGATCGGCAAACAGATTAGGTGTACTCACCTCGACCGTTGCAGGCAGATTGATAATGCATTTATTCACCGGGGTCGGCAGCCACACATCGAGCACCGCCTCACAAACCTCCAGCGCATAATCCATCTCGGTACTAGTAAAACTCTCCGGTGAATACTGAAACTGCCATTGGGTCTCGGGATAGTTAGCTGCATGTGCCTTCACCCACTGGGCACCTTGCACCGCAATGTTGGTGATGCCTTCACGACTCATGCCAAACACGCGTTCACGCTGCACCGTGGAAGTGGAGTTATAGACATGGACAATCGCCTGCCGGACACCTTTCAAGGCCTCGAAGGTTCTGGTGATCAATGTCTCACGCGCCTGCACTAACACCTGTACCTGCACGTCATCGGGAATCTGATCTTGTTCGATCAACCAGCGCGCAAAATCATAATCGGCCTGGCTCGCCGCCGGAAACCCAATCTCGATCTGTTTAAAGCCGAGCTTTAACAACAATTCCCACATCACACGTTTCTGCGACACATTCATCGGTTCGACCAACGCCTGATTGCCATCGCGCAGATCGACACTCGCCCAGATGGGGGCCTGCTCGATGCGACGCGCTGGCCACTGGCGATTGCTGATCGGCACTGCCGGGGCCGCACGATATTTACGATGATTGAAGGTCTTCACTGTCAACTCCTGCTGTTTAATTAGCGCCTGTTCTGGCTTGAGCAGAAAATGCACCTAAAAATAGAAACAGGACAATAATAAACCAGATAACACGCCATTATCTTGCTAACATTGCCAATATTAATTATTATATAGCAATATTATTTCAATATAATCCAGTATATTGAAACGCAGCTAGCATTTTAAACAAATTAGAGCAAAGCCATGCCCTTAGACCGTTACGACCGAAAGATTCTGAAGATCCTGCAACAGGATGGCCATATCAGCAATCAGACACTCTCCGAACGGATCGGTCTCTCCCCCTCACCTTGCCTACGCCGCGTCAAGGCGCTGGAAGAGAGTGGTATGATCGAAGGCTACCGCGCATTGGTCAATGCCAAACAACTGGGGCTGTCGCTAATGGCATTGATTCATATCTCGATGGACCAACACACCCCGGAACGCTTCGCCAATTTTGAAAAAAAGATCAGTGAACTCGACGAGGTACTGGAATGCCTGCTGATCACCGGTCAGGCCGCTGACTATCAGCTTAAGGTGATCGTAAAAGACATGGACGCCTTTCAGATGCTACTGCTTAACAAGATCACCCGCATCAAAGGGGTCAGCGGCGTGCACTCGAGTTTTGTACTACGCAGAGTAGTAGACAGAACAACATTGCCCATCGAGGAGCATTAAGATGAATAATTTGACTGATTTGAACAATCAATTTGGTATCGGCACTGAACTGGTTTTTGAAACAGCCTTAGGCGGACAGACCATCGCCACCATCAATAACGAACAGGCCCGCGCCTCCATCGCATTACAGGGTGGACACCTGATGACATGGGAACCTGTTGGGACTGCGCCGGTGATCTGGCTCTCCCCCGCTGCCAACCTCACGCCGGGCAAGTCGATTCGCGGTGGCGTACCGATCTGCTGGCCCTGGTTCGGTGCGCATGCCACACACGCTGACTTTCCCGCCCACGGCTTTGCCCGCACCACCCACTGGGATGTCATCGATAGTACCAGCCTGCCCGATGGGGTAACACAGATTACACTTGAGCTCGCTCCCGCCAATATGCCTGCGCTACAGTGGCCTCATCCAACAGCAGTAAGATGCCAGATCACTGTCGGTAAAACATTGACAATAGAGTTGATCACCCACAATACCGGCCAGACTGAGATCACCATCAGCGAGGCACTCCACACCTACTTTGCGGTCAGTGATGTACGAGACATCAGCATCGAAGGCCTGGATGGCTGTCATTATCTGGACAAAGTAGATGGGATGCAAAAGAAACAGCAGACAGGCAATATCACTTTCGCCAGCGAGGTTGATCGCGTCTACATCGACACCGAGGCCGACTGCGTCATCCGCGATTCAGCATTATCACGTCAAATTCGCATCCGCAAAACAGGCAGTCACTCAACCGTGGTGTGGAATCCATGGATTGATAAAGCGACACAGATGGGCGATCTTGGAGAAGATGGCTACCTGCGCATGGTCTGTGTCGAAAGTGCGAATGCGGCAAAGAACAGTGTCACCATCCAATCGGGGAATGAACACCGTCTGATGGTTAACTACAGTCTTGAAACAATATAACGAAGCACCGATCAGATCGCTCTTACCTTTCCCGGCGAGACCTCAAACATCTTCTTAAATGCGCGTGAAAAGGCCGCCTCTGAGCAATAACCCATACGTTCAGCAACTGCCGCAACTGCTTCGCCACTTTGCAACTGATCCCACGCGAGCTGCATGCGCCACACACCTTGGCGTTGTGGTAGATCGCCACATCGAGTTTAAGCAGCTGCATCACCTCGGAGAGAGGGCCAAGTCCGTACCCGGGAGCATAATTAACAGCTTTTTAATCATTCATCGTTCGGATTATAGCGCGTAAACTGTAATTCTCAACTCAACAACCGACAGGATATCGCCATGAGCCAGTTTACTTTTCACACCCAGGAAAATACCACAGGAAAAACAAAGGCGTTACTGCAAGGCATTGAGCAAGATTATGGATTCGTGCCCAATCTGTTTGCCTATATGGCAGAGGCCCCTACCACTATTGAAGCCTATCTAGCGATAAACGAACTGGTGGCGAAGGGCTCTTTGTCACCAGCGCAACAACAGGTCGCTCTGCTCGCCGCGAGTGTTGAAAACGAATGTGATTTTTGCATCACAGCACATCGCGCAATGGGTAAGCTGAATAAATCCAATCAACAAACCCTGGATGCGCTACATAGTAATACTGAGATTGATGATAGCAGTGACCGCGCGCTAGCCAGCTACGTCAGGAAAGTAGTAAAGCAGCGAGGTGACATGAGTGATGAGGATATCAAGACATTTCTCGATGCAGGATTTACCAGACAACAGCTAATGGAAGTGGTCTTGATTGTTTCCATCAAGACACTCTCTAATTACATCAACCACGTTACTAGACCGGAGCCAAACAAAGAGTTGCTGGAGATGTTGTAATTATTGGCTGTAGCCATTTGTCGTCATTCCGATTCCGGGATGACGACAAATAAATTAACCAGTAACTTCCTAACTCGCCTTCTTCAAAAACCTGGTCAACAACACAATCCGCACACCGTTAACACGCCCTTCAATCTGATCCGGCTTTCCGGTCAGCGAGATATTGCGTACGGTGGTACCACGTTTAGCAGTAAAACCTGCCCCTTTAACATCGAGATCTTTGATCAGCGTAACTGAATCACCCGCTTGAAAAACTGTACCATTGCTATCGAGTGTCGGCGCGCTGTCATCATCACTGCTGCTACTTCCGGTCTCTGCCCACTGCAAGGTCTCATCATCGAGATACAGCATGTCGAGCAGGTCATGCGCCCATCCTTCTGATGAAAGTCGCTTAAGCATCCGCCAGGCCATTACTTTAACCGCCGGCACTTCGCTCCACATACTGCTGTTGAGGCAGTGCCAGTGATTGACATCTATGGTATCAGGATTGTTAATCTGACCATGGCAAACATCACAGACCATGATGCTACTTTCAGCACCCGATATATCCACAGGCAGTACTTCATAAACAGTCAGGTTTGAATCAGAAGTACATAGTTCACACTTTGAATCACAGCGTTGCAGAAGGGTTTGTTCGATAGTCATACAGCGATATTCCTCATTTCAGAGCGCGGCATTATGCCTTTATTGTCGGGTAAAAGAGAGCCAGGCTATCGACTAACAGATAATCAGCAGGCAACTTGATATGTTTCGAAAGTGCCTTTAGCTGGGCCGTTATTTCTTCAGACATAACGGCGATGGTAGCGTCCGATGATATCTTTTCGTTGACCTTCTACCATCGCTAACGGCTGCCATCGAAAGCGCTAATCATCGGAGGCGAGACGACGTAGTCTTCGCACGGCGACAAAAACAATTCCCAACACAATCGGGATAGCAATACCGGTTGAAATTTCGACATTGAGCGGAAGACCGCCAGATTCGAGCGCTTTCAATGCATAGCCAGTAATTCCAAGCAGGTAGTAACTCAATACCACAACGGATAGCCCCTCAACGGTCTGTTGCATACGCAACTGGAGCTTGGCACGTTTATCCATAGATGCGAGTAGATCACGCGTCTGCCCTTCCATGGTGATATCGACCCGTGTACGCAGCAGTGCCGAAGCGCGCGCCACACGTGTCGACAAAAGTTCAAGATTGCTGTTAACTGAAGCACAGGTTGCCATTGCCGGCGATAAACGCTGTTCAATAAATTCATGAAACATCTGTAAACCCTGGATACGCTGCTCGCGCATTTCGGTCACACGCATCTTTACAATATTGTAGTAGGCCGCCGAGGCGTTGAAGCGCTGATTGGTCGCCGCCGAGATACGTTCGATCTCTGCCGCCAATAGAGTCAGATCATCCAGTAGTCCCTGTTCATCTTCATGGCTTTGAAAACCACAGTTATTGTTGGTCAGTTCGGCAAGCTTCGCATCAAAACGAGCCAGTTGAGGCAGATACTCGCGTGCTGTCGCCACCGGAAGCAACGCTAACATGCGATAGGTTTCAATCTCCAACAGGCGTTGGACAAGACGTCCCGCCTGCCTTCTTCGCAGGTCAACATCCTGAATCAGGATGCGAGCAAAACCATCGGCGTGTATCTTGTTATCCGTCCAGACAATGGCACTGCCCGCCACTACCTTTGCGCCAATCACTGTATTGGAGGCAAACAGCGTGGAGAGCTCTTCAAGTGTACGATGTGGTCTCGATTTATGTTCAATCGCCAGATGCGTCGCCGCGATGATCTCACCCGGTAGACTTTCCAGCCACTCCTTAGGGACATGTTTAATAGCGGTCTCGGCAAACGGCACCTCAAATGGCATCTTAATAAAAAAGGTATACATTGAGAATTCAGTATGGCGCTCCCATGTTAAGTGGAACGAGCTAAACTGCGCACTAAAATGACGGGCATCCGCAGCAGGAGGACTTACGCTGTAACGCTCACACAACTGCACAATCAGCCGCAATTCATCGACCACCACGTCACTGTCAGAAAGCAACGCCAACTGCGACACCTGCATTGGCGCCTTCAATAACTCATGAGGTCTGGCATGAAGTTCATTGTGGAGTTTTATCCGCCGTGAATACTCGCTGATCCCAGAAACGCTGCTACGCAACGGTTCCAGTTCTTTCAAGACAGCCTGTGACCCAGAAACCTCATCAATCATTTTTGACTATAACCTTTTAACAAATAAAACAAATTCAGCTTATAAGCTAACATACCGAGACACCTTAAATATAGAACAAAATCATGGCAATATTCTTACGCACAAAAATTCACAATCCAGCCCCCCCTGACACTAAAGAAGTCAGACAAAATACCAGTGACTGAACATGGCCGCTTGCCCATAGTAATCATCATTATTGTCGATGAGATTCCACACAGTCGCTTGCTCGATATAAAAACGACGCCCACCTTTTGCAATTCGAATACCGGAATAATTATCGATGTAGCCATGGGTCTTCACCTCGTGCAGGAACTGTGAGCGTTGCTGACGATTAGGCTGTTCAGCTGAATATCTGGACTGTAACGTAATGATTTCATTCCACGTCATATTAAACAGACGCATTGCTGTTTTATTCGCATAATTAAAGACCGGCTCATTTTCAGTGCCATGAGAGATCAGCGCAAAAGGCGCATTAAACAACGCTTTCGCAGAGCCCATATCCAAACTGCCATGCGCCATTCGACAGAGTGGCATCTGTACCCCAACTAGCTGGAGATAACTACGTACAATTATTGAAACATGATCACCATAAAACGCATTCTGCTCCGATGGTTCCATTTTAATTTTCCCCTAAATAATAACATTTATTAATGAAAACATATCATTATATTACATAGCTAATCTTAAATAAGCATAACAAATAAGACATAAAATATATTGTTTTTTGTAGAGTCCCAATCACATACAATAATGCATAAGCACTCATAGAACCCTGGAACGCTAAAGATTCAGAATATGTTCACTTCTCTTAACACACCCATACCTCTCTCGGTATTCACCAGTCATTGCTCGTGACACTAACACAGCTAACATTAATCATGGTGATAGGCGGCATGGCACTGCTGCTTATAGCACTACAACCTGTTAAAAAGATTTGTGCCTATAAAGACCAGAAACACTTGGGCTGGGGCCAACTTTACCATCTGGTACTCCTATTTTTAGGTGGTTATGCCATGTTCGGCTATTATCTTATTAGCAATGAAACCACCTATATAGAATTTGTCGTCGCAATGATCTTTCTTGGTGGTGGCTGGTTCGTATCAATGGTGAGCCACCTCAGCCTGAGTAGCATTTATCGCTTCAATGAAATTGCTAAAATTGAGCGTCATCGCGCTCTGCATGACCCGCTAACAACACTCGCTAACAGGACGCTCTTTTATGAGCGTATTGATCACGCCCTCGCACTAGCTAAACGTGAGAAAAAAGAGATTGCGCTCATGATCATTGATCTCAATGAATTTAAAGAGGTCAACGACACTCTCGGCCATCAAGCTGGAGATAAACTATTGCTGCAGGCGTCACAACGACTACAAGGACTGCTACGCGAGTCGGATACACTGGCACGTTTCGGTGGTGATGAATTTGCCATTATCCTCCCCCAAACCAGTAAAAGTCAGGCTCATGGACTGGCCGAACGACTCACGAATGCGATTCACGAGTCATTCATTATCGAAAACAGATCATTAACCATCAGTATGAGCGTCGGTATCGCTATGTACCCACATCATGGTTGCGATAGCAGCACACTGATAAAATGCGCTGACATCGCCATGTATCGTGCCAAAAGATACCAAAAAGCCTTCCTGCTATTCAAAGATGAGATGCATGATGTACTAGACCAGAATCTAGATCTTGACCTCGTGACTACCGCATCTGCACAACAACGCCAGACAGCCTCCAATGAAAGGGGTCTGCTAAACTAATCGTCGGCAACAGGCTCGCCGCAATCTTCGTCTGACGTTTCATAGATGGCTGGGGTCTCAAGCGAGATACCGCCCAACTGGCCAGCCCTGAACTCGTTGAGCAGTATCTCAGAAACCTTGTGAATATCTGTAACACCACCAGCGCGTAGACAGCCCCGCTTACGCCCAATCGCCTCCAGTAACTCGATCGCGCCAACAGGCAGTTCACTCAATTTATAACGCGCCATTACTGCCTGCGGATAGTGCAGTAGAAAGAAATCTGCGGCATAAAGCGCCACCTCTTCAAATGAAATCGCAGCATTTTTAATCGCACCAGTCACTGCCAGTCGGTAACCGCTATCTTCATTTTCCATACGCGGCCACAAAATCCCGGGAGTATCCGAGAGCACAATGCCATTGCCAAGGCTAATACGCTGTTGCTGCTTAGTCACCGCGGGTTCATTCCCCACTTTAGCAATTGCTCTTCCGGCCAGCGCATTGATCAATGTAGATTTACCGACATTAGGGATTCCCATAATCATCGTACGAACAGGCTCGCCACGCTGCGCTCTCAACGGCACCATCTCACGGCACAAGCTCAAAATCTTGCACGCCTCACCTTTACGGGTGGTGGTCAATGCAAGCGCCCTCACACCTTCCTGTTGCGAGAAATAATTCAGCCATTGTGCCGTAATCGCAGGATCCGCCAGATCAGATTTATTTAACACTTTAAGGCACGGACGAGGCCCACGGAGTTCTTTCACCACCGGATTTTCACTACTGAAAGGAATACGGGCATCCATCACCTCAATCACCAGATCTACCTGAGGCATCACCTCTTTGATCTGTTTTTGAGCCTTATGCATATGCCCGGGATACCAGATTACCGCCATTATTTACCCCAATAAAAAACAGAGGGCATAACAATAGCTTGCCCAAACAAAAAATACGAACTTAATATCTAAAGAAGAATAATCGCGACTAAGCGTATGGTGAATAGATGAATAATTAAAAAAGTGTGGGACTCTAGTACCTAGTATCCTTCCCGAATATAGTCGATCGCTATCTGTAACACCTTTTGCCAGGAAACTTCAAGCTCAGCATCGAATTCAGGATCATGCTCCGAGACCGCCAGGATAAGACTTTCCCGCCACAAATCAAAAAAGCGCGGTTCAATCGCCAGTTCGGATGAACCATGAGAGGTGCGAATCCTGCTCACAGCATTTTTCGCAATCTTGTTCTCCTGCGGAAACAGGATCACCATGTTTACCGACATCGCAAGCAGCTCTTGCTGTTTATCCAGATCGGTATTGGCAAATTTTTTCGCTATACCAGAATCGCTCGACAGAAAAACATTATAAAAACGCTCAAGAAAGCCGCGTTTTGCAATGGCTCGTCCGTAACTGAGGCGCACCCTTGCTATATCCTCTTTCATTTACCACTCTCCATCCTTTGCACCTAGCGACTCACCAAAATACAAGCTATGCCTCACTGTATATTACTCGTACATGTACTCATCATAGACTTGCTATCACCATATACCTGATTATGTTGACCGTTCAACTGCTTTAATCATACTGAAGTTATAGTGCGATTACATGTAATGACGTTACAAAAATGCGGTGTGTTATTAACAAAGACTCTCAACAAACAAAACCACTCCTTATTAATCTATAAGAATCAATTATATAGCGCAATATATATTATTTTTAACGAGCTGCTATATAGATGAACCTCAACAGTGCCTATCCTGAGAACAGGAGAATTAAGCGGGTTTACCCCCTGTTTTTAGGCCAGCCCCAGCCCAGAATTCTGAATTCTGTGGATTTCATCCCGTAATTTAGCTGCCGCTTCAAAATCGAGATCTCGAGCATGTTGATACATTGCTTTTTCAAGCTGCGTAATCTTTTTCGCCAGCTTTTCAGGTGACAGCGCAGAGTACTCAACCATCTCCTCCGCTACCTTGGCGTAGGCCTTCGCGCGCTTCTGCTCCGTAGCGCTGCCAGCCTCCATCACGTCTGCGATTGCCTTCTGAATCCCTTTTGGCGTAATACCGTGCTTTTCGTTATAGGCAAGCTGCTTATGGCGACGCCGTTCAGTCTCATCAAGCGCGCGTCGCATCGAGCCAGTGATCTTATCGGCATAGAGAATCGCCCTGCCGTTGAGGTTGCGTGCCGCCCGTCCAATCGTCTGGATCAGCGACCTGTCGGAACGCAGAAAACCCTCTTTGTCCGCATCGAGGATTGCTACCAACGAAACTTCTGGGATATCAAGGCCTTCTCTTAGTAAGTTAATTCCGACTAGCACATCGAATTCACCCAATCGTAAATCACGCAGGATCTCCATACGCTCAACCGTATCAATATCAGAATGGAGATAGCGCACACGAACGCCGTGCTCTTCAAGGTATTCGGTAAGGTTCTCAGACATCCTTTTGGTTAAGGTGGTCACGAGAATACGCTCATTGTGATCCACACGTTTGCGGATCTCTGATAGCAGATCATCCACCTGAGTCGTCGCCGGTCGTACATCGACTTCAGGATCGACCAGGCCGGTGGGCCGCACGACCTGCTCGACCACCGCCTCACCATGCTCTTTTTCATACGGGCCCGGCGTCGCCGAGACAAAGATCGCCTGTGGCGCGATGCGCTCAAACTCCTCAAAACAGAGTGGGCGATTATCGAGCGCCGATGGCATACGGAAACCATACTCCACCAGTGTCGTTTTACGCGAACGATCCCCTTTGTACATGCCACCGATCTGCGGGATCGTGACGTGACTTTCGTCGATCACTAGCAGCGCGTTATCGGGTAGATAGTCAAACAGTGTCGGCGGCGGATCGCCCGCCTCGCGCCCCGAGAGATAGCGTGAGTAGTTTTCAATGCCGGAGCAATAACCCAACTCTTTGATCATCTCCAGGTCAAACACGGTACGCTGTTCCAGACGCTGCGCTTCGACCAGTTTATTGGCTTTATGCAGTTGAGCCAGACGCTCACGCAACTCGTCTCTGATCTTCACCATCGCGCCGACAAGGGTCTGTTCCGGCGTCACATAGTGGCTCTTGGGGTAGATTGTCAGGCGCGGCACTCGGCGCAACACCTCACCCGTCAGCGGATCGAAATAGCTGAGCGACTCAACCTCATCATCAAAGAGTTCAATACGTACCGCCTCAAAATCAGACTCAGCCGGGAAGATATCAATCACATCGCCACGCACCCGATAAGCGAGACGACGCAAGATAGAGCGCTGATCAACCTGCTCCCCCTTCGACAGATGCAATACCATGCTGAGATAGGCACGCGGGTCACCCAGGCCGTAGATCGACGAGACCGAGGCGACGATCACCGCATCGGGTCGCTCCAGTAGCGATTTAGTCGCCGACAGGCGCATCTGCTCGATATGCTCATTGATCGAGGCGTCCTTCTCGATGAACATATCAGAGGATGGTACGTAGGCCTCCGGCTGATAATAGTCATAATAGGAGACAAAATACTCAACCGCATTGTCGGGAAAGAACTCCTTCATTTCACCATAAAGCTGCGCCGCCAGCGTCTTGTTTGGCGCCATAACAATGGTCGGGCGCTGCACCTGCTGAATCACATTAGCGATAGTAAATGTCTTACCCGATCCAGTCACACCCAGCAGGGTCTGCGCGGCAAGACCATCACCCAATCCTTCGACAAGTTGACGAATGGCATTAGGTTGATCACCGGCGGGTTTAAAACTAGATGAAATTGAAAATCTTTGGCTCATAGGGATTCTGTAAACTAACTTTCTCAAGTATATTACAGACAGCCGATAGAGGTTTAATAATTTGCGAGGAAGGATAACAAAAGTGGAACTATCAGCCCGAGTACAGCGAGTCAAACCCTCTCCCACCCTGGCCATCACGGCGCGCGCCGCACAATTAAAGGCCGAAGGTAAAAATATCATCGGATTTGGTGCCGGTGAACCAGATTTCGACACCCCTGATCATATCAAGGCCGCCGCGATTGAAGCGATTAACGCCGGCTTTACCAAATACACGGCCGTCGCCGGCACGCTAGAATTAAGAACAGCGGTCGCCGCCAAATTCGCACGCGATAATCAACTGGATTACAGCCCGGAGCAGATCCTGGTCTCGGTCGGTGGCAAGCAGAGCTTCTACAACCTCGTTCAGGCCCTGCTGAACCCGGGTGATGAAGTGATCATTCCGGCGCCGTACTGGGTCTCGTATCCTGACATGGTGCTCCTCGCCGACGGCACACCTGTCATCGTCGAAAGCGGCCTGGAACAGGGTTTCAAGATCACGCCCGAACAACTGGCAGACGCCATCACACCCAAAACCAAAATGATGGTGATCAACAGCCCGTCAAACCCGACCGGAGCAGCCTACAGCCATGCAGAACTGGCAGCCCTCGGCGAGGTATTGCGTAAACACCCACAGATAATCGTGGCGAGTGATGATATCTATGAGCACATCGGTTGGTCGGATGAACCGTTCAAAAACATCCTGACGGTCAATCCCGATCTTTATGATCGTGCCATCGTGCTTAACGGCGTCTCCAAGGCCTATTCGATGACCGGCTGGCGTATCGGCTATGCCGGCGGTCCACTGCCGTTGATCAACGCGATGAAGAAAATTCAGTCGCAGAGCACCTCGAACCCAACCTCTATCTCACAGGTCGCGGCACAGGCCGCACTCGAAGGAGATCAATCGTTTATCAACGAGATGAACGTTCAGTTCAAGGCACGCCATGATTATGTGGTCAATGCGCTGAACCAGATCAGTGGGGTTGAGTGCCTCACATCAGATGGGGCCTTCTACGCCTTTCCAAAGATGGAAGCGGCATACTCAAAACTCGAAGGCATCAACAACGATGTCGAATTTGGGGAATTCCTGATCAACGAGGCCGGTGTTGCGCTGGTGCCGGGTTCCGCCTTTGGCGCGCCGGGTTATATGCGACTCTCTTTTGCCACCAGCATGGAAAATCTCAAGGATGGGCTGGCAAGGATCAAAAAAGCACTCGAATAAATCACCCCCATCACGTTGCGCGGACTTTCCCGCGCAACGTGATGAAGGTATGATAGTCTCAATACGTGTTTCACAACGGCAAGGACGCAATAGTGATAACAGAAAAGATCCGGGCGCGGTCACGCATCTATTATGCTACACACTCTCAAGGCTTCACCTTGATTGAACTCATCATCTTGTTGGCGATCGTCTCGATTTTGTTTCGTTTCGGTATGCCAGCATTTCAGGACATCATGGCAAATAATCGTATGGCCACGCAGATCAATACCATGGTTACCAGTTTTAACCTCGCCCGTAGCGAAGCGGTTAAACGCAACCAGAATATCGTGCTGTGTCCCAACGATGAGGGTCGTTGTGCAAAACAACCTCATTGGCACAACGGCTGGTTAATGTTTGTCGATAACAATTTTGACAGGGAATTTGACGATGATGAAGAGGAGATCATTTACATAGAAGCCGCCAAAGAAAATATCGAGATTACCTCCAGTCGCTATCGACGGCGCGTCGTCTTCCGCACGCTAGGCACCTCCGCGGGCAGTAATGCGAGCTTCATTTTTTGCGATCAACGCGGGCCATCACAAGCGCGCGCAGTTATTCTCTCTAATACTGGACGAGCCAGGGTCGCACCCAAAAAATCGGATGGAAAAGAATGGGGCTGCAGCTAAGCTTCAGGTGTAGGCAGATTAAGAATAACGTTAAGTGAAAATTATGCCAGTGGGAGACTGATTTCATCAGCCCATGTGATCGCCTTATAATAATGTTCAGGAATATGTTCCTCATCCACACCCAGCATTGCGCACATTTCAGTCACTTTCTCCCACTCGCCCTGTTGATAAGCGATAATCAATTGCAACACATTGGCCGCTGGA
Source organism: uncultured Gammaproteobacteria bacterium (assembly GCA_945787155.1). Taxonomy (GTDB): domain Bacteria; phylum Pseudomonadota; class Gammaproteobacteria; order SZUA-140; family SZUA-140; genus SZUA-76. The sequence goes on from CALZHD010000027.1 coordinate 45,836, forward strand.
GTCCTTCCTTCAACCAATGCTTCTCTCACCTCATCAGAAATACTGATTTCATCAAGGATCTCTGCCATGGGGCGATCCACCAACGCATCAACCACCGACAACATCCCGATAAAAAACAGATCAAGCTCCTTACCCTTCATTGAGATATCTGCCGCAATCGATTCACAAAATGCAGCACGCACCAGAGAGGTCGTCAGCAACTCCGGCGGCTTATCTTCCGCAATACTCGAAAACGCCGCCAAAGAGGCCCATTTTTTCAACGGGCGCTCACCCAGCATCACTAACGCCTGCTTGATTGACTCAACTTTTTTACGCCAGCCAAAAGCCACCGAGTTGATATAACGCAATAATTTGTATGAGAGCGCCATATCCTGCTTGATGATATTTTCCATATTGGAATAATCAAGATCAGGTCGATTGAGTTCCTGTAAAAAACGCAAATAGTTCAGCTTAAACCCTGGCACATCCTTACGCGAAATCACCTCCGGCTTACAAAAAAAGTAACCCTGAAAATAGGAAAAGCCCAGCTCAAGCGCCTCCTGATACTCCTCATGGGTCTCGACTTTTTCTGCCAGCAACGTAAACTGTGCACCTAAGAAACGCTGACACATCGCAGCACGCTCTTCCTTCGAAGAGACGATAAAATCAATCTTGACGACATCAGCCAATGCCAACAACGGCTCGAACTTTTCGTCATAGACGAAATCATCCAGCACCACCGTATAACCATTCTCTTTCAATTTCTTGCAGGCATCAATCACGGCATCATCCGGCTCAACGGTCTCCAACACCTCAACTGCAACCAGCTCTTTGGGAATTAGCGTCACCCATTCACTCAACAGAACAGTACGGGTTAGATTTATGAACGCGACCTTACCGCCAGTCAGGTTTTGCAGCCCAAAACCAAACATACTGTCATTAATAACAGTAGAAGAGGCCTCATCACCATCGTGGTGTGCAAAATAGTTATCCAAACCAGAACGATACAGTAATTCATAGGCATAGACCTGCCCAGTGCGATCAAAGATTGGTTGCCGTGCAACATAGATATGAGCAGACATTTTGCTCCCTCAAAAAAAACGCTATAAAACATAACGCTATCAGTCACTCCCGATTACTATGGTCATTTGAGTCTTTTGATAGAATCTCTTTGACAGATATCAAAATTTGAAGACTTACCTGTTAGGCTTTCGCCGTAGATATACCACGTGATCTGCTCCCGGTGCACCAATGACTGATACCACCGTCCACCCACCTGAAGCTAATTCATGCTGTGCGCCTGTTCTCCTGTATCGACAAAGATCCCACTCGCTCCCTTTATTATCGTGCCACCAATTGTAATACCTTGCAGGATTACGACTTTGTACGCTCATCTATCATCATCAGTCCAAACTGGCGCATCTGTGCCAATGAGCAGACTCAGAATATAAGATTGAACGTATCAGTCTAAACATTTTTACACCGCTTTAGCACGCCTTCTATGTATATATTATGCATCTTTTATTGCGGGATTGATGTTAAGCCTGACACCCCCATCAAACAATATATTGACTATGAAATATCATTGCGATCATCAAAAATGATTTTAAGAAAAGCCGTACACAATACTTAGTAGCGTCGTTTTACACACCGCACTGCTAAGTGTATTATTATTTCAAACAAATTATTTGTTAAATCAACATAAAACCTGTTGACTAAATAAGAGCAGGAATGCTATTGCTATATTCTATTGCACTTTATAATGATCATAAAAACTGAAAAGCTCCGGAAAACTAATACAAAAGATACCGATGTGATTATTATTCATTCCATCAGATGCATTTCTGTAAGAACCTCGATACATTCAGTTTAATAATAGTATGAGCACGCCTATTGTTATATGCGATGAATCAAGCGATGCGCGTGAGCAGCTTCAAAACGCCCTGCCTTCGGACTGGGATGTCAATATTACCCATGCCTGTAATGGCCGCGAAGGTATCGAAGCAATTAAGGCAGGAAAAGCAGATCTTATATTTCTCGATCTTACTATGCCCGATATGAATGGCCTGGAAATATTGGAGATCATCAAAAATGAAGACCTTCCCACCATCGTCATAGTGACCTACGATGATGCTCAGCTGGATAGTCAACAGCGTGCACAAGAATTGGGAGCTATTGCACTCATTAAAAAACCGGTCATTTTTGATACGCTCAGCAAGATTCTTAATGAATATGGAGTATTAGGCGTATTAGACCATGCAGCGCCCATGCTTGATGAGCACGACGAAGATTTGTTTGATTTTTGCCAGGAAATAGTCAATATCGCAATGGGACGTGCAGCTGCATTACTTGCCAAAGTCATCGCCGGCAAGTGTGTTTTATCAGTTCCAAAAGTAACAATGATTACTCCGACAGAGCTTAAAGCGGTGCTCTATTCTGAAAATAATGATAGTGATGTCTCAATAGTATCGCAGGGTTTTATAGGGGGTGGAATTGCAGGTGAAGCCTTATTAACCTTCAGGAAAGATGAATTAGCACTACTTGCACCATTGCTAAAAGTCGAAGATGAACTAACCGAATCAACCAAGAAGCGCTTGCTTATGGATATCACCAGTATACTCCTGGGTTCATTTTTAACCGGGATCGCTGATTTGCTAGACATAAGCTTTAGCCAAAACCATCCTAAAATCGTCATTACGAGTCAACACGATGAAAAGGTTAATCAATGGAATCATGAGCATCATCAAAATATTCTTGCCATTGAATTTGATTACTCTTTCGATGAAGGCAATATCGAATGCAGTCAGTTGGTGCTGTTCACAGAAAGCTCCGTAGCCAAATTGAGTGAATTTGCTGAAATTGCATTAGATTAGCCATGACTAATATTACAGACAACATTGATGAATCACATAGATTACTTGGTATTCTGCAGCATCTCGATGTTGGCCTGATTGTACTCGATCATGATTACAAAATATGTTTATGGAATGGTTTTATGGAGAACCACAGCGGCAAGCGGGACTATGAAGCTATCGGCAACAATATATTCCGATTATTCAGTGAAATCCCAGAGGAACAACTAAAAAATACAATCGATTCAGTTTTCACGCTGAAAATCCATGCCTTTTCTACCTGGCAACAGCGCCCATATTTATTGAAGTTCAAAAGTTATCGTCCCATTACCGGTCATTCTGAATGGATGTATCAAAACGTTACAATTATCCCCTTAACATCATCTAGTGGTGAAGCAAATCATGTTTGCCTAATTATATATGACGTTACCGATAGCGCCTTGAATGAGCAGGAACTGGAACAAAATAATTTAGAGCTGGAGCATCTAAGTCGTACAGATGGCCTTACCGGCCTATTCAACCGCCGTGCCTGGGAAGAGTATTTAGGCATGGAGTTCAAGCGATTTGACCGCACTAAAAAACAAGCAGTCCTGGTAATGCTTGATATAGATCACTTTAAGAGAGTCAACGACACTTATGGCCACCAGGCGGGAGATTCAGTGATTTGTTCACTAGCAAACACTATGATTCTCACCAAACGAGAGACAGATTTGGCTGGCCGCTATGGTGGCGAGGAGTTCGGCATTATCTTACTCGATACCGATTATCAAGGTGCTATGAAATTTTCCGAGCGTCTACACCGCGCTATTGGCAGCACCACGGTTACCTCCGACGATCAGCATATTAATTACACAATCAGCCTGGGCCTCGCTGAAGCAAGTGAAGCTAATGATTACATGGACTGGCTATCACATGCTGATCAGGCGCTCTACAAAGCCAAGGAGTCAGGGCGCAACTGTACCGTGCAATATGAAAGCATTATAGAACACGATACCCTCCATAATGATTGACATTATAATCAACTCAATTAGGACATCCATCATAAAAGATTGACAATATCACCGTCCAGCGATAGTGTTTTGCCCAGGAGTTACACAATCATCATTGAGTCAAAGGAGTTGACCGATGCCAAAGCCCCGCTGTTCTCAGGTCTCGCTTGAGGCCACCCCTTATTATCATTGTGTCTCGCGCTGCGTAAGGCGTGCTTTTTTGTGCGGTGAGGATGCAACAAGCGCTCATAGTTTTGAGCACCGCCGTCAATGGATTGAAGATCGCCTGAATGAACTGGCGCAGATATTTTCAATCGATCTGTGCGGTTATGCGGTGATGTCGAACCACTATCATGTGGTATTGCATGTTGATTCTGAACAAGCACTTGGCTGGTCGTTTGATGAAGTGATCGATCGCTGGCATCGACTCTTTACTGGCAATCTATTTTCACAGCGCTACTGTCGCGGTGAGAAGCTTGGGTCTGCCGAGTCAACGGTGCTGCATGATTGCGTTGAACTGTGGCGACTGCGCTTGATGGATATCAGCTGGTTCATGCGAGTCGTGAACGAGGGGATCGCACGTCAGGCGAATGCGGAGGATGAATGTACGGGTCGTTTCTGGGAGGGACGCTTCAAATCTCAGGCGCTGTTAGATGAGGCGGCGCTGATTGCCGCGATGGCGTATGTGGATCTCAATCCAATCCGCGCGAAGATGGCGAAGACGCCTGAAGCCTCTGCGCATACCAGTGTCAGGAAGCGAATTCAGCAGGCTCAGTCGGCGCATAGTCCGAATCACCCGCAGCAGCAAGTGAAAGGGCTACTGCCGTTCGTTGGAAATCCAAGAGCAGAAATGCCGAAAGGGTTGCCATTTAAATTAACCGATTACCTTGAGCTGGTCGACTGGAGTGGGCGGATTATCCGCGAGGGTAAACGGGGTTATATTGATCAATCAATACCACCTGTTTTGGAACGGCTTAACATCGAGCCTGAGCATTGGGGGTATCTGATTAATCACTTCGAAAGCCGGTTTAAGTCGTTTGTCGGCACCGCGTTTAAGCTTAAGCAGGTGTGTCTGTCGCTGGGGTATCAACGCACACCCGGCATCAAGAACTGTGCGTACTATTTCCCGTAACTTCGATTAGTAAAGTCCACCCTGTTGTCTATCTTCAACGATCGTTGAGGAAGGGGCTTGTCTGGTATTCGAAATATTCGTCTCATGTCATAAATCCACCGCTCTATTTTTGCTCGAAATAGCTGAAATTCATGGATCGTGCGTGATGGATGGAGGTCGAGGATACAGAATTCCACCATGATTTTGGGGGAGGAGCTTTTTTAAGATGGGTGGCTTGTTTATTTT
>CALZHD010000028.1 GCA_945787155.1 uncultured Gammaproteobacteria bacterium
ATCTCGTGCGCTCAACGATCATAAAAATGTTTATTTATGACACTTCCAACAATCAGAAGGACCGTCGTTTGCCTGATGACAGCGCTGACAAAAACCCATTGTCAGTGGCTTCACCTTATTAGCAACAGTCATTTTCTTGATCTCCCCGTGACAAAAAGCACAGACCTCAGATACATTTTCAACCTGAAGGTCTTCGTTATCTATAACGAATCGCTTAATGTGTTTTTCATGTGTGAAATGCACGTAGTCTGGAACGTCATGCACTTTGTTCCATGGTGGGGGCTGCTTGTTCTCCCAATACTCCGTCAGCTTCTGAATGCGTGGTTTATCGGTCGCAATAATGCTATGACAACCCATACATTTACTGGTTGGAGGAATTCCCGCTACCTTGCTACGACGTGCATAGGTATGACAGTACATGCAGTTAATCTTGTTTACATCTGCATGAATGTCATGTGGAAATTCAATTGGTTGCTCGACATGAATACCCGAATGAGTTCCCTCTGGAGGAACGGCATTCGGTACCTCAGCACTCACATTGGCAGAAAACATCGCCATTGCAGCCATCAGCAACAAAATAAAAGACATCTGCACGGTGCGTCCAGTCTTACGACTTCCACGACCTGCAGCCTCAATAAAACGCCCTAGTGGCAAATGTTGTAAAACCGACATTACCCCTCTCGACAACAAAGTTGTTCATTTAAGAGCCGGGGGATCAAACTACGTAACTTGCTCGCATGGGTTCAGGAATGGAATCAATGATTCCATTCAAAAACACTGCACACAATTTAGACCCCCAGTTGGCCCACTCCAAAACTACTAGTACTTTTTGCGACCAAAACATAGCTGGTTCGCGAAGTGCGGTTTGCGTGGATCACAAATCAAAACCACAATAATTCAAATTATTTTTATTATTAATTTTTATTTTTATTCAATCGCATTGCATAGCCAGCAACGCGAAGTTACGAATCCTAGAACAACTCCAACAACACTGTCAACGAAAATTTTCTTACTGATTTAGTCGGGATATTCTTATTTCCACTAGAAAAATTCCACATATATCAATCAATACAAGCACTACGAACATCCGTCCATCATTATGCCGGATTGTTGATGTCAATAAATTGATGTTTTAAATCAAATCTATTGGAAAGATGTATTGCAAGCACCTCTACACCGTAGCGTTCTGTGGCATGATGACCTGCGGCAAAGTAATGCAGACCCATTTCACGCGCAGTATGGGTTGTCTGCTCAGATATTTCACCACTGATGTACACATCCACCCCCTGTAACGCAGCTTCTTCAATATAACCCTGAGCACCGCCACTACACCACGCCACTGAACGGATCTTCTTGTCGCTACCGGCAATATGCAAGGGTACCCGCCCGAGTTTTTCATTCAACAGCGCCGATACTTCATCGGCCGTCATCGCTTGTGCAAATTCGCCTCGCATCACCATCGGTGGCGACGATGGACCAAAACTCCCCATATATTCGATACCCAACAACCGCCCAAGAGAGGCATTATTTCCATACAGCGCATGCACATCCAGCGGCAGATGGTAAGCCAGCAAGCTAATTTCATGCTCCAGCAAACATTGTAGGCGACGCCTTTTCATCCCAGTGATACAGGGACTTTCCCCCTTCCAGAAATAACCATGATGCACCAGCAACGCATCTGCGCCCGCCTCCACGGCAGCCGTCACCAGTTCAAGGCTCGCGGTCACACCGCTCACTATTGTTGCCACTTCAGACCGCCCCTCAACCTGAAGGCCATTCGGCGCATAATCCGCGAACCGATCAATCTCTAATAAATCGTTTGTGTATTGCAGTAATTCACGTAACTCTACCATCGTCTTTCACCGCTCCTGATTTTCACATCAATAATAATTAACTCTGTGCTAGAGTACCCAAATCATGCAAGTACGCAAACTGCTCCCCTTTTTTGTTCAAGGCATTATGATTGGGCTCGTCATAGGGTTCATCTTCTATTTCTTTGCGATGCCCAGCGCCACCCGGCAACCGCCGGTGGTAGAGATCAAAGAATCCAGGCATGCGACGGTTGTCTCCACCGATGGCCCCGCCTCTTATGCCAATGCGGTGGAGATCGCGGCCCCTAGCGTCGTCAACATCCACACCACAAAACTGGTTGGTGGCCGTAAACACCCACTTTTCAACGACCCTGCCTTTCGCCGTTTCTTTGATGATCAGCAGCAGATACCGAACCAACGTCGCGACAACAGCCTCGGTTCTGGTGTCATCATCAGCGAACAGGGCTATATACTCACCAACAACCATGTTATTGCCGGGGCTGATGAGATCCAGGTAGCGCTCACCGATGGTCGTCAGGCAGCGGCACAGGTGGTTGGCAGCGACCCTGAAACCGATGTCGCCGTACTAAAGATAACACTTGCCAATCTACCAAGCATCACCTTTGGCCAATCCGACGTGCTGCGCGTCGGCGATGTCGTCCTCGCCATCGGCAACCCTTTTGGCGTCGGCCAGACCGTTACCCAGGGGATCGTTAGCGCCACCGAACGCAGCCACCTTGGCATCTCTACCTTTGAAAATTTCATCCAGACGGACGCTGCAATCAACCCTGGCAATTCAGGCGGCGCGTTGATCAACGCCGCCGGTGAGCTAGTAGGCATCAACACCGCAATCTACTCCCGTTCCGGCGGTTCACAGGGCGTTGGTTTTGCAATTCCAGCCAGCCTGGTGAAAAGCGTCATGAAACAGATTCTTGAGTTTGGTCACGCCGTCCGCGGCTGGCTCGGTATTGAAATCCAGACGATCAGCCTAGCGCTGGCGGAATCATTTGGCCTGAGCGAGACACGAGGCATCATCATCGCAGGCGTCATGCCCAAAGGCCCCGCTGATCATGCCGGCCTCAAAACAGGCGATATTATTTTACAAATCAACGATCAGGCCATCACAGACGGGACTGATGCACTCAATCACATCGCACAGACCGCGCCCGGCAACAAAATTCAACTCAGTGGCATTCGACAGGGTCAGCCACTCACCATCACCGCCACAACCAGTAGTAGACCGCTGCCGGAAAGCCACACCGCCCCGCGATAACGTTAGCGTCGCTGAACCCCAGCGGTGGTTAAGGCTAAATAACGAGTTACATCTCAGCAAGCACGCTCTCTAGTGCCGCCACCGTCTCATCAATCTGTACCTCGGTGATGACGAGCGGCGGCGCGATTCTTACCACCGTCTCGTGCGTCTCTTTACTCAGCACCCCTTTGGTCATCAGCCGTTCACACACGTCACGCGCGCTGGCACGTTGTGGATCAAGTTCGATGCCAATAAACAATCCACACCCACGCACCTCATGAATCGGCTCTGACTCAATCGCCTGCAGACGTTGCAACATATATCCCCCAAGTCTGGCGGAGCGCGCCACCAGTCCTTCATCCTGCAACACCTTCATCGCCTCCAGTGCTACCGCTGAAGCGAGCGGATTACCACCAAAGGTGCTGCCGTGATCACCCGGGGTAAAGACCGCCATCACGTCCTCTCGCGATAGAAATAGCGATACCGGCATCATGCCTCCGCCCAGCGCCTTGCCAAGGATCAGGCCATCGGGCTGCACGCCGTCGTGCTCGCAGGCGAGCAGCTTACCAGTGCGCCCAAGGCCGGTCTGAATTTCGTCGCAGATCAATAGCACGTTGTGGCGCTTGCAGATTTCAGCACAACGCGCCAGATAGCCTGGCGGCGGCATCACAATGCCCGCCTCGCCCTGGATAGGCTCGACCAGAAAAGCGGCCGTATTTTCAGTGATCGCTGTCTCCAGCACGTCGGGGTCACCATAGGGAATATTTATAAATCCTGGCGTCAACGGACCAAATTGATGCTTGTATTGATCCTCGGAGGAGAAGCTGACGATGCTGATGGTGCGACCGTGAAAATTGCCGTCACAGACGATGATCTCGGCCTTGTCAGCGGCCACGCCCTTGACTGAATAGGCCCATTTGCGTGCGGCCTTCAATGCGGTTTCGACCGCCTCGGCACCGGTGTTCATCGGCAATGCGCGTGGCTGTCCGGTCATCTCACAGATCATTTTCAAAAAGGGGGCGAGGGTATCAGTATGAAAGGCACGCGAAACGATCGTCAGACGTTGCATCTGCTCGCTCATCACCTTCACCAGCCGCGGATGACAATGGCCGTGACTCACGGCGGAGTAGGCGCTCATCATATCGAGATAACGTTGCCCGTTATCGTCCCACACATAGGCCCCTTCACCCTTCACCAGCACCACCGGTAGTGGATGATAATTATGGGCACAATATTGTGCCTCCAGTTCGAGTGTATTCATCACATTCACCTCACAATTGTATTGGCCAATGCCAGTGCCAGCCGGGCCGTTTTTTGTGCCACATCATGACCCGGATTGTATTCACTGATCTCCACGCCAACCAGGCGCTCATCTGCCGCCAGTGTCGTTAACGCCGCGACCAGCTCATCACCATGAAGGCCGCCCCTTTCGGGGCTACCGACTCCCGGTGCCTCCGCGGGATCCACCGCATCGAGATCGATCGAGACTCCAAAATGGCTGCTGTGCTGCGTTACACGAGCCTGCGCTGCCTGCATCACCGCCGCCAGGCCACGCTGACGGACCTCATCGATATAATAGATCTGGACCCCCAGGCTGGATAATAGTGCATGCTCTCCCGCCTCAAAACTGCGCACCCCGACGAGCGCAACATTCTGAGGCAATAGCAGTGGGGAAAACTGGCCCAACCCTGTCAACTCGCTAGGGCCATGCCCCAGTAGACAAGCGAGCGGCATGCCATGAAGCGCGCCACTGGGCGAGGTCTGCGGGGTATGGCTATCCATATGGGCATCCACCCAGATTAATCCCAAGGTCCCTTGCTGTCCCAGTGCGGTGCGCGCCCCGCTCCACGTCCCGATCGCGCTAGAGTGATCGCCACTAAAGACGGCAAAACGGTGTGCGTTCTCAATCGAACGTTGCACTTGCCCGGCAAGCTCTCGACATAGCAGCTCAATGGTATGCAGGTCATCCTGTGTTTGAGGCGGATAAAGGGTCGTCAGCCACTGCGCATGATTTTCACACAGATGAGACTCAATGCAGCTACTGTGTAACGCTTCAGGCCCCGCCTCACAGCCGTGATCCTGCGCCCCGACGCCCGAAGCCACGCCAATAAAATCGACTATTGCCACATCAACTTCACTTTCATATTGTTTGATGCGCTATTCGGTGCCATAAACAACATCAGCAAACCCTTCCTCCAGCACACGGCAATCAAGATGCCGGTCCCACGGAATCATGGTCATCACCTTATCTATCCCCAGCGACTGCAATTGATGAGGCACGCCGTAGCCATGCATCAGATGACCACTACCGATGAAGGCAATCATCAGTGGTGATTTTTGCGTTGCGTCGAGCGGTGCGCTGATGCCCTCTGCCATCGCTCGATCCCATAACAGTTGCTTCTGCACAAAGCGACGAAAGACGGGGCCTTCGACCGCCATATCGAGCCTGGCAGCGGGAAATTTGTGGCGCTGAAAACTCATCACCAGGTGCCGTAGATAAGATCGAGATGCCGCCGCAGGTCGCGTCATGCCTTGCGGGACAGCTTCCCAGCCACGCTCAACCGCGGCCTCGACCTTGTCACGCGTGACATTCAGCGCATACACCGGGATTTTTTGCGCACGAGCATAGTTAAGTAGCGGAGTGTAGTAATCGGCACTGAAGCTCCAGTGGCGCTTCCAGTCCACCGCTTTAAGAAAGGTTTCGATATTGCTTTCACCACGCAGAAAGCGGTCAATCTGTGGCTGCGCTTCTTTGGGTAACATCTCAAGCCCAATCGCTATATCAGAGCGTTGTTGATGTAATGCTTGCAGCATTCGCAACTGCCAGTCATGGTGCGACTGATTATCGTGATGCTCCCCCAGCAGCACGACCTGATTTACGATTGCTTGCGCCAGCACACTGGCTTCACTGATGTTGCCAATCTCGCCCGGCACTCGCCAACTGTCATTCGAAACACAGGATGTGAGCGGGATCGATGGATCCTCTCTCTCCACAGCCAATAACAGTGGGGAAAATAGATGAAGAGCGATAAAAATGCCTCGAAACAGGTTCATCTTATCTCCCCTTTATCTATTAGATATGCCTTTCATATTCACAACATAATTAAGGCGTGCTTCATTATAAGCTAATAATTTTTGCACGGCACCGAGTCGTCATTCCAGAGTAAACATCTTTTGTATTCAACCAGATACACCAAAATTTCTCATCTATTGGCTGTCATGACTGGTGAAAACTGCTTACCGCGCCTTTTGATCAGGTTATCGGTCAGAATGGGAAATAATCAAATCACGACTGAAGCCGTCACGATACACAAGCAGCTACCTCGCACTGAATAAACGCCTCAGGGAACAGCCTCAATAGAGGCATGGCAAAGTTATGAAGGCGTTTGGGTAAATAACGATTACCGCTTGCGGTCGTAGAAATCTTCCTGGCTTGCAGCCGATGGTGGTGGTTCTGGCGGCGAGGTCTCTTCCTCGGCGTCAGGCCGTTTGGAAACCATGATACGCGAGAAGATCACGCCAAGTTCAAACAACGCCCACATTGGAATAGCGAGCAGCGTTTGTGAAATGATATCCGGCGGCGTCAACATCATACCCACCACAAACACGCCGACAATGATAAATGGTCGCTTGGCGACCAGTTTTTCTGGTGTGGTGATCCCGGCCCACACCATCAAAATAGTAGCGATCGGGATCTCAAAGGCGAGGCCAAAGGCAAAAAAAAGCTTGAGCACAAAGTCGAGGTATTTACTGATATCGGTCATCACCGCGACTCCGTCAGGAGTAACGCCGATAAAGAACTCGAACATCAACGGAAAGACGACAAAATAGGCAAAAGACATGCCCGCATAAAAGAGCAGCGTACTGGAGACAATCAGCGGCAATACCATTTTGCGCTCATTGGCAAATAGCCCTGGCGCGATGAAACGCCACACCTGATAAAGCACCCATGGAATCGCCAGAAAAAACGCCCCAACCAGCGTGAACTTGAACGGCGTCAAAAAGGGCGATGCGACTTCGGTCGCGATCATCGTACTGCCCGCTGGCAACTGATCGATCAGTGGCTGCGCCAATGTGGTGTAGAGGTCATTGGCAAACGGAAAGAGGCAGAGGAATACAATCGTGATCCCGGCTAGCATGCGTAACAGCCGGTCACGCAACTCGATGAGATGAGTGACTAGCGGTTTTTTTGGATCGGGCGGATATTTACGAGGTTTAGCCATCTGATGATTCTTTTTTGTCCACTACATCACTAGACGCTTTACTACGTGCATTTGAACCAGCGCCGGATGCTGGATCAGAAGCGGAATCCAATGCTGGCTCGATGAGATCACGCTCCACCTTTGACACCGGTTTCAACATATCTTCCGAGACCACATCCCGAAGCTCTTTCTGCATCGATGATACCGCGTGAGTGGTCTCATTCAATGAACGATGCGCATCGGCAATCTTCGTCTCTTCTGCGATACGCTCCTTGAGCTCCTTGCCACGATCAACCTCATGCTCAAGCTCATCTTTCATATCACCCATGAAGCGTCGCGCCTTTCTGACCCAGCGGCCAGTAGTGCGCGCAAGCGTCGGCAGCTCTTCCGGCCCAACGACCAGAAGCGCTACCACGGCGATCACTGTGAGTTCCCAAAAACCGATATCAAACATAACGTCTCATCCCCGCTGTGGTGCAGGGTACATTCAAAGAGTTGAGTAATTCCGAAGCGATGCCAGCATCAAGCGCGGCTTCAGACCTTATCCTTCTCTTTTATCTCTTCCTTGCTCGCTTCACCGTCGATGACACGATTAGCATCTTTATGCGCCAGCTCATCAGGCATCGGATCGGCCTTCAGTTCATCCTTCAGTTCATCCTTATCATCATCTTTACCATCAGTCACAGACTCGCGAAACCCCTTCACCGCACCACCGAGATCTTTTCCCATCCCACGCAGTTTCTTGGTGCCGAACAGTAACAATACAATCACCAATACGATCAACAACTGCCAAATACTAATACCACCCATGATCTCTCCTCGTATAAAACTTTGCGTTTAGCTATTTCAAGACTTCTCTGTCCGCTCGGCCTTCTCTTGCAGGCCGGACTTCCCAAAACGTCGCGCCAGCTCCGCCAACACATCATCAGGCCCCAGCCCCTGATGCGCCAACATCACCAGCGTATGAAACCACAGGTCAGCAGTTTCATAGACAATCTGTTTAGCATCCCCATCTTTGGCGGCGATCACAGTCTCGGTCGCTTCTTCACCCACCTTCTTCAGGATGCTGTCTAATCCCTTGGCATACAGTGATGCCACATACGAGCTATCGGGTTCCATCCCCTTTCGTTGCTCTAATATATCAGCTATTTGGCTGAGCACATCACTCATATCACCCACTCTCTCACATCAATCAAGGCGCTAGCACCGCCCGCGCGTAAAGCCGATATTCTACGCTATTTGATCACTTTTCTGTATAAGATGATGTAAGTCTTCATTTTTCCGCCCGCTTTATCAAGTATTCTCCCAATCTTGCCCCCAATAAAAAATTGCCATTAACATCGGATTTACCAACAATAACCTCACATAGAATTCGAATACCCAGGAGAGGCCCATGACTGACAACAATATTGATCGCGAAGCAAGACGACGACAAAATCGCAAGATCATTCGCTCAAGCACATGGGTATCGTTGGCAGGCGTCGGGCTGTTTCTAATCTCAGGCGCACTGATCTACAAATTGATGCCATCCCCCTTCGAGCAACAGCTCGAAGCCATCAATTCGCACACGGAACCCAACTTATCGATTACCATGGTTCAACGAGATGCTAGCGGCCAGTGGAAGAGACTCGATCACATCCCTGCCAGTGGCGAGCAGATCAGCTTCCGCGTCACCACCAACCAGCCACTCCATGTATCGCTTCTCAATGAACCCAACCATAGTCGACCACGTACACTGTTCGACCACATTCGTATCCCACCCGGTGAAAACAGGATCATCAACTTTAACAACGCAGATTATCACTACACCGTTAAAGCGCATGACAAACACGTGCTGTTTTGTCTCGTCACTGCGGCCGATGCTGCAACATTAACGACAAAATTGATTGCGATGCAAAAAGAAAAACATCTAGACGTATTACCTGACAAATACTGTGTTAATTGGTGATGGGTGCCACATTAGATGGGCAAGTTTGACGCAATCCCTGATTATGCTAACAATAGCCGAGTTCAGCCACATGTTCACTCACAAGTATAACAACCGGAGAAAAGCATGGCCCTTGAGTTCAACATCACCACCCAACCACCTACCCTCACAGACATCACAACTGAACTCGAACGGGCTACGCAAGATCGCATTCTTTTACGCAAAAAGAACATCCGTTTTCTCATCTGCATCCTGCTAATCGTTGCAGCCTATGCCACATTTATGCTGACAGTCACCATTCCACTACTCGCAGACCCCGCCGCGGTGCCCGACTTCGTCGCCACCGTCGCCTATTTCACCCCCTACTTGACCTTTCTTATCTTCATCTTCGGCAACACATCGCACAATAGGATCATCGAAAGACCCCGTAAGAGACTCGATACAGCGATCACCGGGCTCAAAGAAAGCACGCCGAAGACGCATGCTGAAATCACAGACTGCGCTCAGCGCTATGATGAGGTCGCTGCTTACCAGCAACAGACCGCCGCGCTCGGGCGACCACTGATGGTGGGGGAAACTGAGATGCTCCTGCAATGGGTCGAGGCGCGTATGCAGGAAGAGTGTGGATTGAAGAAATAGCACATCAACTCACTAACCATCTGGCTATCCCACCAGCTACATTTCACGGAGATGCCTGACCTACCTGCTAACTAATCCGCCTAAGCATGGAAAATTTTCCTGAGCATAAACATCGAATTATTCGAGATAAACTGACTTGAAATATGGGTGCCAAACCATATCTGAGATGCATACCTTAATTGAAAAATTCAGGAAGCAAGGCAATGGATAAGGAAACGCTACACACAGTATTCTTAATTCTGGCAGCCATCATTGGTTCTATTGGCGTGATCACGAACCTGCTTTTTTATAATCAATAAGCAGATTACACAAACCCGGAGCACTGCACCTTCGCGCGGGTGTAGTGCTCATTCATAAAGCAGGCTATGTTTCAAACCCGTGCTGCTTCGGCTACTTTTCCTTCTTCTCTGCCGCCTTCTCAACACTCTCTAGCCACTTCTCATCCAGCGTAATAAGCGTTGGCAGGTCAGCCTTATTGTCAACTAGCGGCTTAAGCTTATCATGCAGTGTTTTACACAACGTATGTAATTCACGGTGCTGGGTCACCAACTTGGCACTACTTTCCAGCGTCTCCTGTAACTCGTTGATGCGCTTTTCCTGATTGCGCTTTTCTTTACGCAGCGTGGCGGCCTCGCCCTCGACTACTTTACGCGCAGCCGTTTCATCCAGCTTCTGTTTTTTCAGTGTCTTGAGCTTTTTAACCACGTTCTCTGGGGTATCAGCCAGCGCTTTATTAATCGCTTTTACCGTTCTATCTTTTTCGGCCAATTGCTCATTGATCTTTTTCATCGCCTTAAAATGAGCATCACGCTCAACGGCCATTGCTCGCTCAGCCTCTTGTTTGGCACTCAACATCGCGGCAGCCTGCGCTTCGGCGATATTCCTCGCCTTTTCGCCCTGCTCCATCCTCTTTTCCATTACTGCGATTGCCATATCAGCCTGCTCGCGCGCATTGCCGACACTCGCTTCCGCCTGAATGATTTTCTTGACGCCCGATTCGAGCTCAATTTTGAGTTTGTCACGACTACAGTCAGGGTCTAACCCCAGCGCGTCTGTCGCGGTTTTAATTAATACCTGATTACTAATCGCGAGGTCTTTCCAGACCTTTAACTGAAGTTCAAATTCTGCTTGTTCCACTTATTGCTCCTGAATTGCGGGGCCGCACAAAATCACGTATTTCTCTAATGACGGCCTTTGAGGGGCCGCATTATAGCAAGATATATCCATTTAACGTGCCTTTTAGAGAATTTTCGTAAAAATTAAGCCAATATAGATTTGTTCACCCTCCCTTCCCCCACTCCTATTCACCGCTGACTGGATTTAACAGCGCTTAAGAAAGCTCTATTTATGATCGATCATATAAATATAGCAAGACCATGATTTAAAGGATTTTTTTTCATTTTCCTTGTCACAAGTACCCGTTGTAACCGATACTACTGCCATGTCCGAAAAACTTAGCCTAACCAATCAGTTCCTGGTTGCCATGCCCGCGCTGCATGACCCGAATTTCTTCCACAGTGTCACCTATATATGTGAGCACAACGAAGAAGGAGCCATGGGAATCACGATCAATCGTCCGCTCGATATCATGCTGGGTGAAATTTTGCGCCAGACGAAGATCCCATGCGATGATAAAGCGATCAACGATACCCCGGTCTTTCTCGGCGGCCCAGTGCAGAACGAACGCGGCTTTGTGATCCACCGTCCACACGGCGAATGGGATGCGACACTGACAGTCAGCGACGAAATTTGCGTCACCTCTTCAAAGGACATCCTTGAAGCGATCGCTGCTGGCAAAGCCCCTAAAGACTGCCTTATTGCCCTCGGCTACGCTGGCTGGGGTGATGGGCAGCTGGAACACGAGATCGCAGAAAACGCGTGGATCAGCGTTCCTGCCTCCAGCGATATCATCTTTAACACACCTTATAATCAGTGCTGGGAAGCCGCCGCGGCACACGCGGGGATCGACCTCAGTCGACTCTCCAACGACATTGGTCACGCATAACAAGTCAGGGCAAAGCAGCGGACATCGCATCCTGCTCGCCTTCGACTTCGGCACCAAAAAGATCGGCGTTGCCGTCGGACAGGAACTGACCAAAAGCACCTCTGCACTGCCCGTGTTACGCTCACGTGACGAACGCCCCGACTGGGAAGGCATCACTCAGCTAATCGAAACCTGGCAACCCAACGCGCTGGTGGTCGGTATTCCGCTCAACATGGATGGCAGCGAAAATGAGATGACACTGAAGGCAAAGCGCTTCTCCAATCGTCTCGCTGGACGTTACAATCTGCCAGTCTATCCGGCCGATGAACGGCTCACAACACGTGAAGCAGCGCGTGAACACTACGATCCACACAACAAACGCGGCCACAAACGTAAGGGCCATATGGAGATCGATTCGGTCGCTGCACAGATCATCCTCGAAACCTTTTTTAGCCAATCCGTTTAAACTCAATCCCGTAACTGGTAAATCAAAGTTGAGCAAAGAGCAACAATAACCGGTATCATTACTGCCTGTGAACGCAAAAGAACTCGACATCAATCAGACGCTGGACCACGTTGCACAGTCACTCAATGCCATCCTTGAGTCGCGCAATATCCAGAACCCTATTATGATTGGCATCCACACCGGTGGCGTGTGGGTCGCACAACAACTGCACCAACGACTAAAATTGAATGAACCGCTCGGCACGCTCGACATCTCATTCTATCGCGATGATTTCACCCGCGTCGGCATCAACCCACAGGTTCAACCATCGACGCTGCCATTGAGTGTTGATGACCGTCACATCATCCTCGTCGACGACGTGCTCTATACCGGGCGCACCATTCGCGCCGCCTTCAATGAACTCTTCGATTACGGCCGTCCGGCATCGATCATGCTCGCAGTACTGGTTGAACGCGATGGACGTGAACTGCCCATTCAGGCCGATGCCGTCGGGCAGCATGTCGCACTGGAAGCGGGCGAACAGATCAAACTCCAGGGTCCCGAACCGTTAACGTTGACCACAACGCAAGCATGAAAAAGAAAAATCGCCTCCAACTCGACGAAAACGGAAAACTCAAACATTTCCTGACGATTGAAGGACTCAATCGTCAGATGTTGATCGACATCCTCGACACCGCCGAGTCATTCACCGGCGTCACTGAACAGACTATCAAGAAGGTGCCACTGCTGCGCGGCAAGACAATTGTGAACCTCTTCTTCGAGGCCAGCACCCGCACCCGCACCACCTTCGAGCTGGCGGCAAAACGGCTCTCGGCCGACGTGCTCAACATCAACATCCAGGCCTCCGCCACCGCCAAGGGGGAGACGTTACTCGACACCCTGCGCAACCTCGAAGCAATGCACTGCGACATGTTTGTGGTGCGTCACGCCGACAGCGGCGCCGCTCACTTCATCGCACAACATGCGGCACCGCACATCAGCGTGATCAACGCCGGCGATGGCCAGCACGCCCATCCCACCCAGGCGATGCTCGACATGTTCACTATCCGCCGTGTTAAAGGCGAGTTCCACAAGCTCAACGTCGCGATCGTTGGCGATGTGCGCCACTCGCGTGTCGCCCGCTCGCAGATCCACGCACTGAGCATGCTTGGGGTCGAGGATGTGCGCATCATCGCCCCCAAGACACTACTACCCAGCGAACCAGAGGCCTTCGGCGTGCACGTCTACCACGACCTGCGTGAAGGGCTGCGCGATGTCGATGTCGTGATCATGTTGCGTCTACAAAAAGAACGCATGCGCGGCGCCTCGCTACCCAGTGAACATGAATATTTCCAGCTCTACGGCCTCACCGAAGAGAAACTCGCGCTGGCTAAACCCGACGTTACGGTGATGCACCCCGGCCCCATTAATCGCGGCGTCGAGATTGATTCAGTGGTTGCCGACGGACCCCGCTCGGTAATCCTGCAACAGGTCAGTCACGGCATTGCGGTACGCATGGCGGTGATGTCGATGGCGATGCAGAGCCACCTGCCCGAAGCTGCGGGAGGACGACGCGGATGAAGATCGAAATCAAACAGGGTCGCATCATCGACCCCGCCAACGACATTGATGCCACACAGGATCTATTCATCAGCAATGGAAAGATCGTCGCGCTCGGCGCACCGCCGCAGGGATTTATTGCCGACAAAAGTATCGACGCCAGCCATCAGATCGTCTGCCCCGGCTTCGTTGACCTGCGCGCCCACCTGCGCGAACCGGGCCAGGAACACAAAGGCACCATCGCCAGCGAGACACGCGCCGCCGCACGCAGTGGCATCACCACCCTGTGCTGCCCACCCAACACCCACCCCATCATCGATACCCCGGCGGTGGCCGAACTGATTCAACGCCACGCCGATGCGGCGGGGCACGCGCGCGTAGTGCCACTCGGCGCACTGACACAGGGACTCGAAGGCAACGCCATCACTGAGATGCACGCCCTGAAGGCGGCGGGCTGCGTCGGCGTCAGCAACGCGATGCAACCCGTCGCCAATACACTGATCCTGCGCCGTGCAATGGAATATGCAGCAACGCATGACCTGACCGTATTCATCCACGCCGAAGATCGCGACCTTGCCAGCAACGGCTGCGTCCATGAAGGGGCGGTCGGCTCGCGCCTTGGCCTGCCCGGCATTCCGACGGCAGCGGAAACCGTTGCGGTCGCCAGCACCCTGGCACTGGTCGAGGAGACCGGTGCACGCGTTCATTTTTCGATGCTCTCAAGCAAGCGTGCATTGCAGAAGATCTCGCGCGCTAAATACGACGGCTTGCCGATCAGCTGCGATGTCAGTGCGCACCACCTGCACCTCACCGAGATCGATCTGCTCGGCTTCAACAGCCAGTGCCATGTGCGTCCGCCGCTGCGCACACAACGTGATCTGGAAGGGCTGCGTAAAGGGCTTGCCGACGGTACGATTGCGGCCATCTGCTCCGACCATCATCCACACGAGGCCGATGCCAAACTGGCGCCGTTCAGCGCTACCGAGCACGGCATCTCAGCACTCGAAACACTGTTGCCACTGGCGCTACGCGTCGTCGATGATGGCATACTATCGATGACCCAGATGATCGCCAGCCTGACGCATCAACCGGCAGAGATCCTCGGCATCACAGCGGGTACCCTGTCGATTGGACAACTCGCCGACATCTGCATCTTCGACCCCGAGCGTTACTGGACGCTCGACGACCATTCAATGCTGAGCCATGGCCACAACACCCCCTTCCTCAACTGGGAGATGAAGGGCGAGGTGACACACACACTACTGGGAGGCAAAACCGTTTATGAATGCTGATGCTCACAACAAACCGCATCGCGACACTGTCTTTGTAGAAGAGGCGGAGGTGCTGGAGCACCACGGCTATGACGGCAAGCAGTTCATCATGAAATTGCAGGCGCCCAAAACCGCTAAACATGCACTGCCCGGCAGCTTTATTCACTTGCGTTGTGATGCGCAACGTCCGATGCGTCGCCCGCTATCGATCATGCGCAGCGACCAACAGAAAGGATGGATCGAGATCCTCTATCGCGTCTTTGGCGAAGGGACCGAGCTATTATCACAAAATCCGGTGGGCAGTCACCTCAACTTGATGGGGCCGATTGGCAAACCCTTTGAACTGCACCCCGAACGCCCACTCCCACTGCTGCTAGGTGGTGGTGTCGGTATCCCACCGATGGTCTTCATTGCCGATGAGGCGCGTAAACAGAAAGCCACATACCAACCGATGATATTGATGGGCTCGGAGACTCCGTTCCCGTTCAAGACACGCCCATCGCAGATTATGATCCCCGGCCTGCCCGATGGCGTCATCGCCGCGATGCCACTGATGGAAGACTGGCACATCCCGAGTCGACTGGCCAGCCTACAGTCATTCCCCGGCGTCTATCAAGGCTACATTACCGACCTCGCACGCGCCTGGCTCAAGACGCTCGATGATCAACAACGCAACGAAGTTGAACTCTTTGCCTGTGGCCCACACCCGATGCTGGAAGCGGTCGCAACACTCGCGCACGAATTTGATCTCCCCTGTCAGCTCTCGCTGGAAGAGTTCATGGCCTGCGCGATCGGTGGCTGTGCAGGCTGTGTCGTCAAGGTACACAATGATGATGGCACCACGGCCATGAAACGTGTCTGTGTCGATGGCCCCGTCTTTCCAGCCGAGGCGATCTTTCCAAAGGCGGGTTAACAAATCGCGCCCATTATCAACAGACTGAACCGACGAGACAAAGGATAGATTCACCATGAGCATAGAATCCCCTCCGGGTGCGATCTCAGACCCCGCAACATGGGTGGAACAACACGGCGATGCTCTATTTCGCTACGCACTGATGAAAATGCGCGACACATCACAGGCAGAGGATATGGTGCAAGAGACCTTCCTCGCTGCACTCAAGGCAAGGAATAAGTTTGCCGGACAGTCATCGGAAAAAACCTGGCTAATCGGCATTCTCAAACACAAGATCATCGACCACTTCCGTAAACACAAACGGGAACAGACCAGCGACGACATCGAGACGCTCACCGAACAACTCGACCAGCAGTTCAACCAGAGCGGCCACTGGAATGTATCTCTGTCACGCTGGCAGAACCCCGATCAGGCGCATGAAAATGAAGCCTTCTGGAAAACCTTTTCAAGTTGTATCGCACACCTGCCGGACCATCTCGCCGACCTCTTTATCCTGCGCGAGATCAAAGGATTGACCACCGAAGAGATCTGTAAGCTGCTCGATATCTCGACGACCAACAACATGTGGGTAATGCTGTCACGAGCGCGCATGCGCCTTCGCAGCTGTCTCGACTCGCGCTGGTTTAATCACGACAATCAGGAGGTACGCTGATGTTGTCATGCAAAGAAGTAGGGGAGCTGCTCTCTCAGGGACTGGACCGCAAACTTTCATTCCGAGAACAGTTAGGGCTCAAAATACACCTGGTGGTCTGCAAGACCTGTAATTGCTACGAAAAACAGCTACAGTTCGTGGCACGATCTGCCCGTAATTTGATGCGGCCAAATAAACCAGGCCAGGGAATTCCGCCGTTATCAGATGAGGCAGAAACACGCATCAACAGCAACATTAAACAACAACTGGATGAAGAGCAGCAGATAAAACCAGAATAACGACAATATTTCATAGTCGATTAATTCAACAACCCGCGTAAAATTTCAGAGCATGTTTCTCCAACCCCTGCTCAAGTTTTTTCATAGACTGACTCATTACTCGACATTTTCCGCATCCCTGTCAGCTTGTCGCAAAAAGCTGATATTAACCGCGTCATCTTAGTACTGACTCAAAATATTGCCCCCTGATGAAAGGTTTGCAGACTCGCTGCGACTACCCTGCATATCAAAAAACAACGTCATCAACATTGAATATGAATCTATCGCTTAAATATTTCATTCATTGCACTACACTGCTGCTCTCATTGACAGCAAGCGGGTCATTGAGCGGCGTGCATGCAGCAGAGAATGTGATAAAAAATAGTTTCGTCCTCGATAATAGTCTAATCCCTATAGATGAGATCCTCAGCGGTGGCCCCGCCAAAGATGGCATCCCAGCGATCGACGCACCAAAATTCATCACGGCAAGCAAGGCCTCTCATCTATCACCCAGTAGTCGCGTGCTTGGCATCCACTACAACGGCACCAGCAAGGCCTACCCAATCAACATCATGAACTGGCATGAGATCGTTAATGACGTCTTTGGGAACGAGGCCATTAGCGTCACCTTTTGCCCACTATGTGGCACCGGCGTCGCCTATGCAGTGCCACCAAACACCACTGGCTTCGGCGTCTCTGGACTGCTCTATAATAGTGACGTGCTACTGTATGACCGTAAGACACAATCTTTATGGTCGCAGATTCTCTCTCAGGCGATCAGCGGGCCGCTTGCAGGCCAGCGCCTGACGCGTATACCACTTGCACACACCAGTTGGGCAGCGTGGCATCAACAACATCCCAATACTGTAGTGCTGAGCCAGGATACTGGCTTCAGGCGAAACTACCAACGTGATCCCTATGCTGGATATATCGATAGCGAAGGGATCTATTTTCCGATCAAACATCGTGATCCACGCTATCACCCCAAAGAACGTGTCATCGGCATTGAGATCGATGGTCACAGCAAGGCCTATCCATTCTCCGAACTGGCCAAAACAGACGGTAACATCATCGATAAGATCGGCACACATACCATCAAGATTCGCTATAACGATGCCCACCAAAGTGGCATCGCCCTGGATGAAAATAACAACGAACTCGCTACCATTACCGCCTTCTGGTTTGCATGGTATGCTTTCCACCCGGAAACAGCAGTATTCAAACCATGAATACACAGAGCACTTGCGTTATCCCTGGCGGGGATGTTTTCATTAATCCTGACGCTCATTGAATAGCCACCATCGAAACTAAAGAGATTGAACAATAAGGAATCACCATGCACGCCACCCTTCCATTGCTAGAGGTTACCGATTTTCCGCAGCTACGACGTGCGTCGCTGGAGACACTACAGGTCAACCTCGGCTATCTCTGCAATCAGACCTGCTTGCACTGTCACGTAAATGCGGGGCCCAAACGCACTGAGATCATGACTCGCGAAACCATTGATGAGATTCTCAGTTATCTCGCGCAAGGTAACGTCAAAACGCTCGACCTGACTGGCGGTGCACCGGAGATGAATCCTCACTTTCGTGACCTGGTAAGCGGCGCGCGCACGTTAGGCATCAAGGTCATCGATCGCTGTAATCTCACCATCCTCAGTGAAGCAGGCTATGAAGGGCTGGCAGAATTTCTTGCCGAACAGCAGGTAGAAATCGTAGCTTCACTGCCCTGTTATCTTGAAGACAACGTCAACGCACAACGTGGCAAAGGGGTCTTTCATGACAGCATCGAAGGGCTCAAAAAGCTCAACGCGCTCGGTTACGGCAAGGCCAACAACGGACTAACGATGAATCTGGTCTTCAACCCACAGGGAGCGGCACTGCCACCACCACAGGAACCCCTTGAAGCCGCTTATAAAACGCATTTAAAAGAACACTACGAGATCGAATTCAACCAGCTCTTCACTATCACCAACATGCCGATCAAACGCTTTGGCAGCATGCTGGTCTCCAAAGGGCAGTTCGAAGAGTACATGACACTTCTGCGCAATTCGTATAATCGCGATACTTTAGATGCGGTGATGTGCCGCTCAACCATCAGCGTCGACTGGCAAGGTTACCTCTACGATTGCGACTTCAACCAGATGCTCGGCCTGCCAGCACCGCTCGATCAAAAGCCACGTATGCATATCAGCGAACTCAATGCGGTCAATATTGAAGGACAACCGATCATCGTCAAGGATCATTGCTATGGTTGCACTGCGGGACAGGGAAGCAGCTGTGGTGGTGCGCTGGATTAACACCATAAAATAGTCTCAATGAAGTTCTCTAATGCTCGCCTGATCGTCTTTGCCAAAGCACCCGTTGCAGGCAAGGCCAAGACACGCCTGATCCCAGCACTGGGTGAAGCAGGTGCAGCGGCGATGCACGCGCGTCTGGTGACCCACACTTTAACAACCGTAACGCAGGCCGCGCTCTGCCCGGTTCAGTTGTGGTGCACACCGGATACAAGCCACCCCTTTTTCGAGGAATGCCAAAATAACTTTCCGCTCACTTTGCACCCGCAACACGGCAACGATCTCGGCGAACGGGTGGCGCATGCGATGCATCATAATCTTCAACACGGCCATCACACTCTCATCATCGGCACCGACTGCCCTGCGCTCTGTAGCGCTGATTTTGACCAAGCATTCACGTTACTGCAAAAAGACAGCAATATTGTAATAGCCCCGGCCGATGATGGCGGTTATGTGCTGATGGCGTTAAAGCAGTTTTCACCGCAATTATTCACTGATATTGCGTGGGGGACTGAAACAGTATTTTCCACCACACGGCAGAGAATCACAGTACTGCAATGGCAACTGGCAACGCTAAAGACATTCCAGGATATCGACCGACCTGAAGATTTAAACGACAACAATCTAAAGCTCCTGAATCACTGAAAAAATAGCGCGGCAAAACCTTTCAGACTGCTTAAGCTACAGATCTCAGCCAAACTCTGGCATCATCAAACATTCAACTCATCAGTAGTCTTTAATGTTTTATGAAAATAATCGAAGTCATTACACACCGTGAGCATACCAACACCGTTGAAAGCATCGGCGAAAAATATGGCGCTGTCGATCAATGGCATGTTGGCCCACTTAACAATGAGCATCGTGCAGTCATCAGATTGCTGGTTGATGACAACCATCGTCAGGCCGTGATGGATGCCCTGCTAAATACCATTGGCAGGCATGAGTCAACCAGAATCATGGTGGTGCCGGTGGATGTCACACTGCCCACCATAGAACCCGAAACGAATGAAAATGAGAAAACCAAGAGTGGCGGTGCAACCCGCGAAGAGCTGTATCACACCATCTCCAAAGGGGCTGAGTTAAATAGCAACTTTTTACTGCTTGTATTTTTATCAACCATCGTCGCGGCCATCGGCCTGCTCGAAAACAACCTGGCGGTCGTCGTAGGGGCGATGGTCATTGCACCACTACTCGGGCCGAATATAGCACTTGCGCTCGCGGCCGCACTGGGCGATACCCCACTGATGTGGACATCCCTGAAGACAAACCTGGCAGGACTGGGGCTGGCACTCGCCATCTCATTGGTCATTGGACTGCTATTGCCCGTCGATATGAAAAGCCAGGAGCTGATTTCACGTACCGTGGTTGGCATTGATTCCGTGGTACTCGCACTTGCCTCAGGTGCCGCCGCGGTACTGTCAATGACAACCGGGTTATCAAGCGTCTTAGTCGGCGTGATGGTCGCGGTGGCGCTATTACCGCCCACCGCCACCGTGGGACTGATGCTCGGTTCAGGCCAATTTACATTAGCGGGCGGCGCGGCACTGCTGCTTGCAGTAAATATTGTGTGCGTAAATCTGGCCGCAAAAACTGTGTTTCTGACCCGTGGGATCAAACCTCGCACCTGGCTTGAAAAGCGCAAAGCGAAACAGTCGATGACCACCTACATTGTCTTCTGGATTGTGTCACTGCTGGTGTTGCTGGTCGCCATCTACCTGCGCGGTCAATTATAACGATATGCAGGTGACTGCCAGGATCAATTTGCTGTGACAACCTCTGAATCTGAATACGAACTCTCGATCATCATCCCGGCACTCAATGAGGCCGCAAGCCTGCCTGCGCTGATCGGCGCACTAGGTAAGCAGCAGGCGATACGTTTTGAGATCATTGTCGCCGACGGCGGTAGCAGTGATGATACGTTAGCGTGTTGTCACGCGACCGCCGAGTCTGCACAGATCCCATTTCAAGGCATCAACACCCAGGCTGGTCGAGCCAAACAGATGAACAGCGGCAGCCATCACGCGCGGGCTGATGATCTGCTGTTTTTACACGCTGATACGACCATTGATGACCCCATGCTACTCGCCAATGCTAAGGCAAACATGCAACTGGCACGCAACGAATTTGATGATAACCAGATTGCCGGTCACTTTGCGCTACGCTTTGTTCGCACCACAAGTAATCATGATGGTGGTTATTATTTTTATGAAGCGAAGACGACACTCAACCGTCGCGATTGTATCAACGGTGACCAGGGATTCTGGCTATCAAAGAATTATCTGCAACAGCTGGGCGGTTTCGATGAATCACTCGACTATATGGAAGATGCACGCCTCGCAAACAAGGTTTTCGATCACGGCCGCTGGATCACGCTGCCCGGAAGCATCGGCACCTCTGCACGGCGCTTCGAGACCGAGGGGCTAAAGCAACGCCAGACATTAAATGCCCTGCTATGTAATTTTGAGCGGATCGGATTACACAGTTTTTTCGATGCAGCCAAACAGGCCTATCGTCAGCAGGGGCAGGCGGCTACTCTGAATCTGGGGCCATTCCTCACCATTATTCATCGCATCAGTTTTGCCGAAGGTCCGCGCCGTGCGCTGCGTTACTGGCTCGATACCGGCAGTTATGTTGCAGAGAACGCGTGGCAACTGGCATTCCAGCGAGACTGCCAGCGCAACCGACGTGCAGGCTGCACCCCTGGTGCGGGACAACATGATGTGCTTAAATTTTACGACCTGTGCATCGGCCCGCTCATCAACTCACTACCGGCAAGGGTGACAACTGCGCTGCTGACTCTGCTGTGGTTCTATGGACTGCTGATCATCACACGCTTCAAACACACCGCTCAATAATGACAGTGTACTCATCATGCTCGGCATTGATACTTATAAGTGCCTGGCAATCGCCTTAAACCCATTACGAATCTCTTCTCCAAGCAATTTTGCCGCCGCGCCAACATCCTGTGAGGCTTCCGCCGTAGCGCTCCCCAGCTCCTTCGTTTTATCCTCGAGCTTCACCAGTTTGGCTTCAATTTTCTGCCACTCATCACCCGCTTCCAGCTTGGCAAGATGAATCCTTACCTGTAGCTCATCACGCTCTTTTTTCAGCTCACTGATCATTTCATCGATACGCTTATTGACATCATTCATGTTGCGCTCTCCCTTTTCTGTTGATTGATGTTCACGTCATCAGCCAAGGTGTTCGGCCAGTTATTACAGCTTACCATTGAATAGCGATTTAATCCCTCCGTTGAATTTTTTGCTGTGCTGATGAAATCCTGCATGTTCTTCAACCCCCGTATGCATACGCCTGCCACTCACGTTTAAGGCTAAGTAAAGGGCTTCAGCTCCATCAGCTTGCACTGTAAGAAGCCATTCATCCACCCAACAACTTATTGATTTCTTTTTCTGACTCGGCCCAGTCCTGCAACTCACCACCGGGTAGAAACCCCCTTTTCTCTGCCTTATGGTAGGCGGCGACCGCAATCATTTTCCAACGTTCCTCTGAAGTGATATCCAGGCTAGAAGATCTTTCGGACTTTTTTGTGACCTTTTTCGGGGCGGCTTTCTTCCTGGTAGTGACCACCTTTTTCTTAGCAACTTTTTTCTTAACAGTTTTTTTAACGGCAGACTTTTTCTTAATGGTAGGGCTCATAATATTTCCTTATTAGTTGATTGCATGTCACGCTGAAGACGTTAGCCATAGATACTCAGAGTAATTATGCCAGTTACAACAACTCATTTCATTCATATAACTTCTCTTCAACGAAGGCCAGCTTCGTATCGAAGCTGCATACCTCTACTGCCGACCATTAGTGGCGCATGAGGATAGTAGCTTTTGCAGGGCAATAGATCCGTAGCCTTTATCAAAGAGTCGTGCAATGTTATGCAATAACTCATCTTTTGCCACCGACTCCACGTCTGAAATTCCCTCTCTTCAGCGCAATAGATTCGAGAGCTATATTTCATGATCAACACCCCATCTCTTTACTACAAGAATAAAACGCCGCATTAATCGCTTAACCCGTTGCCTTTTCAGACATTTTCTATCGAAACAACCAGTCTAAATTGCGCGTCACCACCCCCCCTGATGACACTATCCGCCAATTTTTAGATCTCAAGTGCCTAGACTGCCAGTTGATACTCTTGATTTTAAGCAAGCATAGTGTTTAGCTGCAATCATTAGAGAGGCCTTATTTGATGTATAGACGCCATCTGGTCGCAGGGCTGAGCCTGCTCCTGACCGCAATCACAAGCACCGGTCTTGCTGTAGCACCGGAGCCACATGCGGATGATGCCTACACGGTAGGTATCGTGCCTCAGTTCGATTCTCGGCAGTTGTTCAGTGTATGGCGGCCTATACTCGATGCCGTCTCAGAGCGCACCGGACTGCGCTTCCGGATACGGGGAGCACCTTCAATTCCCGAATTCGAAAAAGAATTTTTGAAAGGGGCCTTTGACTTCGCCTACATGAACCCTTATCACATGCTGCTTGCCCACAATCAACAACACTATATTCCGCTGGTGCGGGATCACAGCAGTCCGCTCTACGGGATCCTGGTGGTACAAAATGACAGCCCCATTAACCACGTGCAGGAACTGGAAGGAAAGACCGTCGTTTTTCCCGCGCCCAACGCGCTAGCGGCCTCTCTTTTGATGCGGGCGGAACTCACAGACCTGCATGGAGTTAACATACAGCCCCGCTATGTAAAGACTCATAGTTCAGTCTACCTAAATGTTGCCTTAGGCGAGGCCCCGGCAGGTGGTGGCGTAAATAACACATGGCATCAACAACCACAGCAGATACGAGACGGTTTGCGCATCTTATACGAAACCCGCAGGGTACCTCCCCACCCTTTTGTAACGCATCCCAGAATTCCAGAAGAGATCCAGCAAAAAATAAAACGGGCCTTACTGGATATCGGCCATTCAGAAGAGGGAGGGGCGCTACTGGCCAAAGTTCCGATACCCAAAATTGGGCCTGCGAGCCTCGAAGATTACCATCTACTAGGAGACCTGGGCCTCGATAGCTATTATGTGGAGGAGTAATCAGCCATGATCGGATTGCGCATGAAGCTGCTGTTGCCAGTGATCCTGGTCTATATCCTGTTCGCGGCAAGCATCCACTTTATCCTGGGCCCCAACATGCTCCATCAGAAGCGCGATCATATTCTGGAGCGAGAGATGGAAGTGCTGAAATCGCTCAATCCCGGCATGATCCGTATGTTGTTAGCGAGGGATTTTGCCGCCATCTACAGCACGCTTGACATGCATTTGGAACTCAGCCAGGACCACCATTGGCTGGGTATCGCGTTCACCGACCCCGCAGGGAAGCAGCTCTACCCGCTTGACGATGGGACCGCCGATAGAGACAGCAAAGGCTCCATCATCCATCTCACCAGCAGACTCGATCTTGAAGGCGAGTTTCTCGGCACGCTCAAACTGAGTCTCGATATCACACCCGAATTGATGCTCGAACAACAACGGATTGAGGAACTGGAGTGGCTGACTCTTTTCCTCTTTGGCCTGTTGACTGCGGGGGGTGCCCTCATACAAAACACCCTGATATGCAAACCCCTGCTAAAGCTTACTCACGCCGCTTCACGCCTCGCCGATCAGGACTTTGACGGGGAATTGCCACGCGCAGGTAAAGACGAAATCGGGCAGGTCACTCAAGCCTTTAGCGAGATGCGTGAAAAGCTGCGTAGAGATAATCAGCGTCGGGAACTGGCTGAAGTCGATCTACGCCAGGCAAACGAAACGCTGGAGCAACGCGTCCTGGCACGCACCCAGGCCTTAAAAACTGCCAACGAAAAACTGCAGCAGGAAATCATTGGCCATCAGGAGGCCCGTGAAAGGCTGCGCCTGACAGCCACGGTTTTCGAAAACACCAGTGAGGCCATCGTCATTACCGATAGCAAGGCCAATATCATCGAGGTAAACCCCGCCTATTGCACCATCATGGGTTATGAAAAACACGAGTTAATCGGCAAGAACCCCCGCACTTTCAAATCCTTCAAGCATGATCATGTAAAAATGGGCAAGTATTTCCCAAGCGATTAACGATCAATACCATTTATAACAAAGATGGAACACCTGACTACTACGTGGGGATCTGCAGCGATATCAGTGATGCCAAGCAAGCAGCCCAGCAACTTGAAGAACGTGCCTATTATGATTCCTTGACCGGCTGCCCAAACCGTTTTCTGTTTATGGAGCGACTGAATCATGAACTGACAGTTGCTAAGCGAACCCAGCAGAAACTTGCCCTGCTGTTTATTGATCTCAATCGCTTCAAAGATGTCAACGACACCTTTGGCCATCAAATGGGTGATCTATTGTTGGAACAGGTATCTCTCCAGCTAAGCTCCTGCATACGTGAGGAAGATACCCTGGCACGAATGGGTGGCGACGAGTTCGCGATTATTGTTAATCGCGTCGATCAGGGCGCGGCCCTTGAGCGAATCGCACAAGAGATCATCACTCGCCTACAGGAGGCCATTGTCATCGAGGGACACGATATCTACATTGGGGCCAGTATCGGTATCGCCATATATCCGGATGATGCTAAAGAAACTAACACCCTTCTAAAGCATGCCGATATGGCCATGTATCGAGCGAAACAACAACGACAAGGGGGGATCGCCTATTTTCATCCGGGCTTGAATGACGCCGTTGAGAAAAGAAAATATCTTGAAACAAGGATAAGAAAAGGGCTCGGGCAAGATGAATTCGTGCTCCATTATCAGCCCAAAGTAGATATCAGTAGCGGCAAGATTTGCGCTATGGAAGCACTCATACGTTGGCGCCAAGAGGATCAGACGCTGGTGTTACCAAACAATTTCATCCCTTTTGCCGAGGAGACCGGACTCATCGTGTCGCTAGGGCGCTGGGTCCTGAAAACGGCCTGCCGTGAGGCAAGAACCTGGATCGATGTGGGTCACAGCGATGTACGGGTGGCGGTAAACCTGTCGGCAATACAGTTTGAAAGAATGGATCTGCTGGACAATATTCGACAGACCCTCAACGAAACCGGTGTAAGCCCAAAGAACCTCGAGCTGGAGATCACTGAAAGTGTCGTACTGGAGAATATTGACCGGGCACACAAGCTTCTCGATGAACTTGCTGGTATGGGTGTCTCTATCTCAATAGATGATTTTGGGACCGGCTATTCCTCACTTTATTACCTAAAACGCCTTCCAATCCAGACCATCAAGATAGACAAATCGTTTATCCGCGACATCCACACGGATGCCAATGATGCCGCCATTGTTTCAGCCATCATCTCCATAGCCCGAGATCTCAAGATAAAGGTATTGGCTGAAGGAGTAGAAACCGAGGAACAACTTGCCTTCCTGAAAAACAAGCGATGCACTGAAATGCAGGGCCATATCTTCAGTCGCGCCCTACCGTTCAACGAGGCCTTTTCCCTTCTTTCAGGGCAGATGCCTAGCCGAGTCAAGGGCGCATAAGTGGCTCGCCCAGGTAATGTGCCGCAAAATTGATCTAACTCGTCACAGCGGATGAGTCTTTCAACGTAAGTGATAAAACTGAAGGAAAACGTGACGAATATCTAGTGTGAACTACAGCATGTTAGTAGCTAAGGTTTACCTAAAAAGGGGTCGTGACAAACAACAACCATTCTCACCTAAACCCTTTCCTCTTTGACCGTCACCGACCTTCCTCTTCTAGTAAAACCAACAGATCGATTCAGTGCTGCTTCGATCTGCCCCCTAAAACGATCATTTCCCAACGGCGTTGAAAACGTTGCCGCCTCTCTGATCTTCTGAACCTCACCTGGGTTCAGTGCTATTTCAAACAGTGATCGGTAGTGTTCCCATCGCTGTTTGTTATTCTCACCTAGTACCTTGTATAGCTCATAGTCTGTTACGTATCGATTTATTTCACCGTAAGCGTTGCATCTATAACTTGACCAGGGATATTCTCCCGGGTGTTCTACCATACCAGCCCTGACCAGCAGCCAGTTTAAATATTCGCGATAATCCTGCTCGGCGTAAAAGCAGGCGTCGTCCCGCTGTATTACATGTGCCGGGATTCCCGGCAGATACATCCTGCGCTTCCTTGGCATCACATCCTCTCTTCCTTGGGATTAGTTTATTATGCTTTACGCTATATTCTACTTACCATCTAAATGATAATTCGACTCAAAGAGCGGCATCCTGAGCGTCAAACAAAACGGTGATCTGTTAGTGATGGACTTTCCTACACAACCGATCGAAGTCTGTGCAATTCCGGATGCCATTAGCGAAGCGTTTGCGATAAGACCGGTTAAATGCGCTCGACGAGAAGACTACATCGTCTTTTTTAACAGTGAAGCCGAAATCGCAGCGGCGGCACCCAATATGGCAAAGCTCAGCGAACTCGACCTACGCGGTGTTGCCATCACCGCCCCATCAAACGAATATGATTTTGTGGTGCGCTTCTTCGCCCCCAGGTATGGCATTAACGAAGATCCCGTCACCGGCTCTGCCTATACTCAACTGACCCTATTGGGCGGAGGTGTTAGGCAAAAATCAGTTACGTGCAAAACAGATTTCGAAACGCGGTGGCGAGGTCACCTGTTCCGATGAAGGTGATCGGGTTGTAATCTCAGGCAAAGCAGTCAAGTATATGGAAGCAACCATCGAGGTATAGTAATTTATTAACACGGTACCTCAGAAAGCTCTGGAAGCACGATACTTACTTCACCACTCTTTTCACTGAATCCAGGAGATTGATGTAAACTTAAGCAGAAACCTCAATCAGCAGTCAATGACGTAAGGAGAGAAAAATGACCAATCGACTTTATGACATCGATGACATTATTGAGAGCCTGAAACAGCAGCGAGATGAAATAAAACTTCAGATTCATCTGGCAGAAGCGGAAGCCCGCGATGAGTTTCCTGTAATGGAACAGAAACTCGATGAACTGAAACACAAGGCAGATACGATACGCGCTGAGGCAGGTGAAGTGTCAGACGAGGTGTTTGAGGCAGTCAAGCTCGTTGCCGACGAAATCAAATCCGGGATCGAGCGCATTCGAAAACTGATGTAAACGTGTTTTCTTCGCACACCGGGAGATGAACAACATACGCCGCATGCTCTTCCTTCTGCTGTTCGCTTTCGCGTTCGCGGCACATAGTGACAGCAGCAATGACAACCCCTGGCCATCGGGCATCGTCGAAGGCTTTCTGCTACCCCTGACCTTCCCCGATGCCGAATGGTCTGATGATGACTTTGGCGACTTTACCGACCGTGATGCGCAGGCACTACTGGAAAAATTCCGCCCGCGCATCTATGTCGCCCCCGGCGGTCTGCTACCGATAGACTTTTACCGGGACTACTTGCCCAATACAGTGGTTAAAGACGACAGCAACACCATTGTCAATGCGACACCCGACCGACGTTATCTTAAAAATATCGAACGGAATTACGGCTACTATCTGGACTACCAGGGAGAGCACATCACAGCCACGGCGGTAGACCTCTCCAATTACACGGGTGCCATCTATGGCCGCCTCTATCGGGAAGAGATGAGACCACCGGCAGCTCACTCTGATGCGCCGCCGAAACATTATCTGATCCTCAAATACAGCGCGGTCTTTACTGCAAGCGGTCTGCCTGCCAATCTCCCGTGGTACAAAGGCCTGGGGGCTGCGCTGGCGGGTGATACCGATGTGTGGCATGAACTCGATATCCACGGCGCCATTCACCTGCTGATCAATGAAGCGACCCACCAACCGGAGATCCTGCTGCTGGCACAACACAACCACTTCCGCGCCTATGTGCTGGGTAAAGATATCCCATGGAGTGCAGACAGTGAAATATTAATCTGTTACGCCCAGCGCTCAAACGAGCCTTACCCCTGCCCAGCCGATTCAGAAGTGAGCCGCCACCGAACGGTCGGCAACCCCGGCAACTTCAGCTATGTGTTGACCGGCGAAAACGCGTTGTGGGATGGCAGTGAAGATGTCGTCTATGGCGAACAGGCTGGGGCCTCGGAGATAAGCTACGAGCTGAAGTTCCTGCCCAGTCGGGATCCTCTATACGTTAGCTGGATTCCGCTCGGCGACAAGATGAAAATACTGGGGCTGTTCCCGACCTTCTATCGCGAAGGCCCGCCGGGCATGGATATGAACACCTTCCCCGATCTCAAAAAATATACCGATCTCGCCAACTTCTGGTACTTCAAGGAAGGCGATACTGAAGCGGCCCGATTGATGAAGGAGACCGTTAACGGTTTTGAACTGAGCGATATCTCCCCGCTGCTTCAATACCATGGCGGAAACTTGTGGCATGCACTGGGTAATATTGGAAAAACCGAGAAACACGCTGACTATAAAAACAGCCCAAAGCCTGTCACCTTGATGATAAAACCTGACTGAAGATTAAATTTTATGACAGTTCAGTTCTTTTAAGATGCTGACATTTCAATTAAACGCCATCCATTACTCTTCCAGGACGTGACATTCGCGCAAAAACCCGTACCCTATTAAACTAGTTCATCACCATCTAGATCATCCGGAGCACACCCATGGGCAATTCACTTCTTGACCAGCTGAAAAAGAGCGGGCTGGTTGATAAATCCAAGGCGCAAAAGAGCAAACACAGCCAATATAAAAATCAGAAGCAGAAGACAAAAAAGGGTGCCGCCGCCCAACTGGATGAAGCGAAGTTACTGGCGAAAAAGGCTCACACTGAAAAGGTTGAGCGTGATCGCCTGCTTAACCAGCAACAAAAGGAAGAGGCAGAACGCACTGCCATTGGCGCTCAAATTAAACAGTTGATCGAAACCAATAGCATTAAAGAATATGACGGTGATATCGCTTATAATTTCACTGATGCCAATCTCGTCAAGCGCCTCTATGTATCAGAAAAAATTCATGGACATCTTACTGCTGGTAGTCTTGCCATCGCTAAACTCGGTGAAGGTTACGAACTGGTTCCTGCCCCTGTGGCAAATAAAATCAGGCAACGCGATGAACAGTGCATTATTATGAATGAGCACCGCACCGAACCTGCCCTGGATGAAGATGATCCTTATGCCGATTATCAGATCCCCGATGATTTAATGTGGTAACTACACAGGCATTATCTTTTTTCATATGAGACTCTCCTGCCGCGCATTTTTGTTGCTTTCAGCACTCGCCTGCCTGTCCCCTTCGTATGCCGAAAATCAGTTCGAAATAGATATAAAGGCCGCTCGTGAAGTCTATTTAGAGGCGACTGATGGTACTGAACGCGACATCCGCCGGGCGACAAAAAAGATTCGCCAGTTAGAATCGAAATACCCGGGTCACCCGCTGGTGCTTGCCTATAAAGGTGGCGCGCTCTCTTTAAGAGGAAAAGACATTGGCAAACGACCGCTTGATCGTATGCGCGAAACTGAAGAAGGACTGAATATTATTGATCGCGCCTTACGCAGGCTCAACCAGCACAAGGGGCACTACCTCGAAACTGTTGAGGCTCGATTAGTCGCCACGTATGTCTTCATCAACCTGCCTGATGCTATCTTTCATCGCCTCAGGGAAGGCAAGCACCTGGTCACACAACTGCTATCTCATCCACGGTTCACAGAGATGCCCCAGGGACTGCAAGCCGCAATCTATTTTGCAGCGGCCATCGCCGCCGAGAAGTCCAGCGACCAGAACCAGTTCAAGCATTACCTGGAGTTAACATTCAAAACAGACCCCAAAGGGAAAAATGGCAAGAAGGCCAGGATATTGCTAAAGAATCTCGCAGGATAAAATGGACAGACGTCTGGAATTAGAGGCCATCACTAAACGCTATGGCAGAGACAAAAACAGCATCACCGCACTGCAGGACATTTCATTCACCCTTTTTGCGGGTGAATTCCTCGCGATACAGGGGCCCTCGGGAAGCGGTAAAAGCACCCTGCTTAACATCTGTGGGCTGATCGATAACCCCAGTGATGGCGACTATTATCTCAACGGAGTATCTGTTGCACAACTCGGCGTAAGTGAACGTTGCACTTATCGTCGTCGCGACATTGGCTTTATCTTCCAGCGCCACCAACTGATCCCGGCCATGACGGTCTATGAAAACATCGCCTATCCACTGTTGCTCAATGGCGTGACACCAAAACAGATCAGGCATGACGTTAATCAATTATTGGACACAATGGGACTGGAGCATCGTCGCAAACATCTACCCAAACAACTTTCCGGTGGTGAACGGCAACGGGTAGGCATCGCCCGTGCGCTGATTAAACGCCCACAATTGGTGATTGCCGATGAACCCAGCGCCAGCCTTGACCATCAACATGCACATGCTGGATTGCAGCTCATGCGTAAACTCAATCAAGCATACGGTGCAAGCTTTCTCGTCGCTAGTCACGACCCCTTTGTGATTGATCACTGCGACCGTAAGATTGAATTACTTGATGGCCGTTTAGAGACGCCCGCATGAGTTGGCTGCGCATTGCACTACGTAACGTCTTGCATGATGGCACTCGTGTTATCAGTACATTATTGATTATCGCGGTAGGGCTCACTGCATTACTGGTCGGCAGTGGCTTTATGCTCTCCACCTATGATGCACTACAGGAAATCGCGATGCGCAGCGAAGGCCACGTTAGCATTATCGATGACACACCAGACCCTGCATTGGGCGGCGCCCACCAGCAGCTCACCTTAAGCCACTGGCAAACCCTTCAGGCTGATTTATGGGAGGATGAGCGCGTCGTACGCGTGCTACCAAGGGCACGTTTTGAGGGGATGATTAGCAAAGGTGATGAGAGCGCTGTATTCTTCGGCAGCGGTGTCGATCCAAAAGAAGAGTTCCGTGTGCACGGCCCTTTCCTGCGCACCGACGGCATACTCAATCCCTGGTTAACGCCGCAGGAGACCCCCGACGTCATGCTAGGCACCCAACTTGCGCGTACACTAGGGGCCACCACTGGCGACCTGCTAATCCTCCACACACAAAACCGCCACGCGGAAAACAGCGAGATAACGGTTCAACTCGCCGGGCTATACCACACCGGTACGCCTGACATCGATAATCACAGCCTGATGACTAACCTCACCACCGTCGCGACACTGCTGGATACAGACAACATCAGCCAGTTATCGATCTATCTTCAGCGACGCGAAGCGAGTACAGCCGTGCAGACCTTTTTGCAAAACAGACTGGATGGCGTCACGGTGCAGACCTGGTATCAGCGTGCCGAGCTCTACCATAAAGTAAAGGCACTGTACGACCGCATTTTTGGCGTCATGGGGCTGATCATTTTAATCGTCGTCTTTCTTGCCGTTTCCAATACCATCGCGCTCGCTATTCATCAACGCCGTGAAGAAATCGCTACCCTCAGCGCCCTTGGCTCCAGTCCCTCACGAATCTATGCCAACTTTATTCTGGAAGCCTGCCTGATTGGCTTAGCCGCCACCACTATCGGTATGCTCCTCGCGTATGCGATCTCGAATGCAATCAATCTGTCGGAGTTGATGATGCCCGCACCGCCCGGAAAAACCGAGGGGTACCCTATCTTTATCTACATCTCATGGCCACATTATTTTATCACTAGCGTCACGCTCATCATCACGGTGGTATTCGCCTCTTTTATCGCCACGCGTAATGCCACCCGAGTCAGTATTGTTAAAGGGTTATCATAATGCTGAAAATTTTCGGCCTATTGCTATCCCTGTCGTACGTAATCCTTGATGTCATTATTAGCCCGGAGGATGCTCCCTTAACGGCTGCTTAATGCGCCCGGTGCTACGTAGTAGCGCCTCTGCTTTTGCGCCAAGATAGACATATAGCCCAAGCCCAATCAGTAATCCCACTGCAGCCAACATCATCCATACCGCAGGCACTAACTGGTCACCCTGCCCCAGAGCCGCCTTAAACATTAACAATAATGACTCAATTGAAACCGCTATCAAGATGGCGGCAACAAAACGGGTAATCGTACGGCGTGTCGAACTATGACGAAAGATATCTTTCTGCATCAACACTTCCTCTTCCAGGGTAGTCTTTCCAAGGTCAAAGATGGCCATGGCCAGTGTTAAAAATATGATGACGCCAAAAGGCTTGAGATAGGCCTCCTGACTACCAACGGCAGCTGTCGTTACCAGGTAAAGCTCATGAAATGCCGAATATAGCAGCGAAATAACAACGCAAAAAAGACCCACTACAATCACTACATAAACATATTTAAAAAATGGCTGGAATTTTCTACGCTGGGAATCCCCCATTAAAAACTCAACTATCGTGATCAGGTCGGCATCAACCACCAAAAAACCTTCTTCGCCTCCACAGTTCCATTTCATGATCGAGGAAATGCAGAGATTCCGATTAACCGTTGAGAGATAGGGATCAGTCACAATGACATCGTTACAGTCACACATCTCAGCCAGACGAAAATAAGGACGTTGACGCCGAGAAACACCATCACCACTGTAGATACCAGGCTGATCACGATAAGTGGTGATGTTGTCGCCCTTCTGCACCCCCTCTTTGTCAAGCACAAACAGCATATCGATAAATGGGAAGCGTTTTCCAAGCGCCTTGATTGCGTTGACACGGGTTTCTTTATTCTGCATCAATTTTTCTTCAGCAATCCCGGTCAGGATCGATGCCATGATGTCATGTATCGAAGTTTGATTTTCGTGATAACGTTCAAGCAGACTAATATAGTTAGCCGTAGACATAAAATTCCTTCATTACTGTGAAAGTGATACTACTGAGCTAAGCATTTTTCACGCCAGCTCATAAATGTGATTATATTCACCAGAACCGACTATTCCTGTTACAGTAAAATGTCCATAATGCTTCATTATGGTGTGTTAGCGCACCAACTCGGTGAGATTTGCTTTCAGAGAAACCGGCCACAATCGCACTTTGATCGCTGCTGTCACCACCTGTGCGGATCAAACGAATGCCATCATGCAAGCCAATGTCTCTCGAATTCAGTGCAGTCAAATCGATAAATATCGTTCGCCACGCTTGTGCTTGACACCACGATGGTCAGCCCTTAAAGTCCCCTCACGTTCAGGTGTCCTGCGAGCCTTCGCTCAATGGATGAAACGGAAAGTCGGTGCGTACAGGTTCAGGTGCTTGATAACACTATCGCCTAACAAACCCGACACTGCCCCCGCAACGGTAAACGAGTAACGGCTGCAATATGCCACTGAGCCACGGCTTGGGAAGGTGCAGCCACAGGATATTGATCCACTCGTGAGTCCGGAGACCGGCCTGTACCCGGCATATAGCCAACATATATACAGATAAACCCAATGTTGCGGCGGGCGACGAAGGCATGCACTCTCCCTCTGGCGCTGCGCCGCATTTGAAACAAACGATATAATGATGCGCTATTTCATTCTACTATCTATCATCACGCATGGGCTACTCCTCGCCCTATGGGATAGCGTGCAGATAGATGCGCTCTACAAGCCGTCAACGACTCATAACGGCAATACGCTCTCAGTGACACTACAACCTTCTCCACAAACTCCGCAAGACTCACAGCGCCAGGCTAATCCCACCAAGTCCACGCCCCCGCTGCCAACGATAGCCACAACTCACCACATCGAGACAGCACCCTCAGCAACAGCACTGCCATCTCCTACCCCGCCCAGGCGTCTGGTGGCTGCAACACCCCCTGCACCACCCCCTGCACCACCCCAGATCACAGCGACCCCCGCTGCGCTAACCGTAATGGCGTTACCGCCATCCGTTCCGCAGTCGCAGCCAGCAACATCATTCAGCCCACAAACCAGCATCGCAACCAATACCAAAGTCATCGCCCCTATTGATGACAACCCCACCGGCGCACGCCTGCAACAGAAGCTGAACCAGGCCTTCGAACCGCACTTTCACTATCCTCGCCTCGCACGCAAGCGCGGCTGGCAGGGCACCGTTGAACTTGGACTGCACATCTCCGCCAGCGGCACACTTTCCAACATCAGGGTGATGCAGAGTTCAGGCTATCGAGTACTCGACCGCGCGGCGATCAGAAGCCTGCAACAACTGGGCACCTTGCCCGAGGCTAAAGGCTGGCTAACCCAAGGATATGATGGG
>CALZHD010000029.1 GCA_945787155.1 uncultured Gammaproteobacteria bacterium
GGTCGTTTTCCTGTGACCTGACATACCCTGGACATTGTGCAAAAGCCTCCAAACAAAGAAGTGCATAAACGAAAGCCGGACTTTATACCAAAATGGCCCCAGTGACGCAAGTATAAAAACGGGACCCCTTTCGTTTCAATGAGTTACAAAAGGCCCTGCTCGGCGAA
Source organism: uncultured Gammaproteobacteria bacterium (assembly GCA_945787155.1). Lineage (GTDB taxonomy): Bacteria > Pseudomonadota > Gammaproteobacteria > SZUA-140 > SZUA-140 > SZUA-76. Next base: position 168 of record CALZHD010000029.1, read on the forward strand.
TGAGAGCACGAGACCGTCGCCGACAATCAGATGGTCGAGGACTCGGACGTCGATCAGTGCCAGTGCATCGATGAGCTGGCGTGTCAGCCGTTTGTCGGCGTAACTCGGCTCTGCCACGCCTGATGGGTGGTTATGGGCAAATATCACCGCAGCAGCGTTGTGTAGCAGGCTCTTTTTGACCACCTCGCGTGGGTGGACGCTGGCGCCGTTGATCGTGCCGTTGAAGAGTTTCTCGAAGCAGATGACGCGATTACGACTATCGAGGAAGAGGCAGGCAAAAATTTCAAAATCGTAATCACGCAATTGTGCAAGCAGGAAGCGGCGCGTGTCATCGGGTGAACTGAGAGCCTCACCTCGCTCCAGGGTCTCGCGTAGATAGCGCCGGCTCATCTCCAGTACGGCCTGGAGCTGGACGAATTTGGCGGTGCCAAGCCCGGCACTTTGGCAGAAGCGGCTATGATTGGCGCCTAGCAATGCGCGCAACGTGCCGTGTTCGTTGAGCAGATCGCGGGCGAGATCGACGGCGGTCTTGCCACGAATGCCGGTGCGCAGGAAGATGGCGAGCAGCTCTGCATCTGAGAGTGCCTCAGGGCCGCGCAGCTGCAGTTTTTCCCGTGGACGTTCGTCAGCGGGCCAGTCAGTGATGGGTGGCATGATCACCTCCGTGTGGATGCCTGATGTTCAACACACTATAGTACAAGTCATCGTTGTAATTAAATGTTATCTTACGCGTTTTATTTACAGGGTATTTTCAGGCTTGGTAACAAGCGACGAGCGGCATGACTGATTCAATGAGTAGTTTGGCGAGTAGTTTAGCGAATAAACGGATTTTGCTGGGAGTGACCGGCAGCATCGCGGCATACAAGAGTGCCGAGCTGGTGCGCCGCCTGAGTGAGGCAGGCGCGACGGTACAGGTGGTGATGACCGAGGCTGCGCAGGCGTTTGTCACCCCGTTTACATTGCAGACACTGTCGGGACGCGCGGTGCATACGGCCTTGATGGACGCCGATGCCGAGGCAACCATGGGGCATATCGAACAGGCGCGTTGGGCGGATCTGATTATAGTTGCTCCGGCGAGCGCCAATTTTATTGCGAAGCTGGTACAGGGACAGGCCGATGACCTGCTGTCGGCGATCTGTCTCGCCAGTGAAGCGCCGCTAGCGGTCGCGCCGGCGATGAATCGGCAGATGTGGGCGCATGAGGCAACACAGGCCAATGTGGCAACGCTAGTGGAACGAGGGGCGAAACTGTTTGGCCCCGCTGCGGGTGAACAGGCCTGCGGCGAGGTGGGGCCTGGGCGCATGCTGGAGCCTGATCAAATTGTCGCGATGAGTGCTGCGTTATTCGATACAGGACTGCTCGCTGGCCGACGGGTGCTGATTACGGCCGGACCAACGCAGGAAGATATTGATCCCGTGCGTTATATCTCGAATCGTAGCTCGGGCAAAATGGGGTTTTCGATTGCCACTGCGGCCGCCGAGGCCGGTGCGCAGGTGACGCTGGTCAGTGGGCCGGTAGCGCTGGCGACACCGGAGCGGGTGACGCGGGTCGATGTGCGCTCGGCGGAAGAGATGCTGGCGGCGGTGGCGGCGAACCTCGACGGTCAGGAGATAGTGATCGCGGCGGCGGCCGTTGCCGATTATCGCCCGTTACAGGTGGCAACACATAAGATCAAAAAACAGGCGGGCAGCGCACAACTATCGCTTGAGCAGACCCCGGATATTCTCGCCACGATTGCAGCGGACAAAGGCGACCTGTTTGTGGTCGGTTTTGCCGCAGAGACAGAGCGTCTGGAGGAAAATGCGCGCCTCAAGCTGGAGAAAAAGTCGCTCGATATGATCGCTGCCAACCGGGTGGGCAGTGAGCGTGGCGGTTTTGACAGCAGTGAAAATGCACTGAAGTTGTTATGGCAAGAGGGTGGAGTGGAGTTGCCGATGCTACCTAAAGAAAAGCTGGCGCGGGCACTGGTTCAAATAGTAGCGGAGAGGTTTGATGCAAAAGATTCAACTAAAAATTCTTGATTCACGCATTGGCAAAGAGTTGCCACTGCCGGCCTACGCCACAGACGGCTCGGCGGGGATGGATCTGCGCGCCTGTATAGATGAGACGCTGGAGATTCAACCGGGCGAGACACATTTGATTCCGACGGGGCTGGCTATCCACGTGGCAGACCCTGCGCTGGCGGCGGTGTTGCTGCCGCGTTCTGGCCTTGGTCATAAGCACGGCATTGTGCTCGGCAATCTGGTTGGATTGATTGATTCCGATTATCAGGGGCAGCTGTTTGTCTCGTGCTGGAATCGTGGTGACACTCCTTTTGTGATCAATGTTGGGGAACGCATCGCGCAGATGGTATTTATGCCGGTAGTGCAGGTGAATTTTGATATCGTTGATGAGTTTGATAACAGCGATCGCGGCGCGGGTGGTTTTGGTCATTCAGGCCGTCATTGAATAACTCATAGAATAACTTAAAGAACCTCTGATAGGGAGTGGTGCAGGCATATGAGTAGTAATCTTTCCGCGTCAATATTTAAAGCATATGACATTCGAGGCATCGTGGGTGAGACATTGACCGATGAAGTGGTCTATGACATCGGTCGGGCGATTGGTAGTGAGGCCCATGTGCGTGACCAGCAGACTGTTGCAGTGGCGCGTGACGGGCGTCTTTCTGGCGCTGCTTTCGTCGCTGCATTGACGCAGGGACTGCGTGATGCTGGCCGCGATGTGATCGATGTCGGTATGGTGCCGACGCCACTGCTCTATTTTTCGACCCACCATCTGGGGATTGGATCTGGGGTGATGGTGACCGGCAGTCACAACCCTTCTAACTATAACGGTTTCAAGATGGTGTTGGGTGATGAAACGCTAGCAGAGGAGACTATTCAGGGATTGCGACGCCGCATTGAACTGGATGATTTCCATGGGGGTGATGAAGGGGCGTATCGGGCACTGGATATTATGCCGGATTATATGGCGCGCGTGGTTGGGGATATCAAGCTTGCGAGTCAAATGAAAGTGGTGGTCGATTGTGGCAACGGCGTGGCAGGTGTTATTGCCCCTGAACTATTTAGAAAGCTTGGTTGTGATGTGATCGAACTATTTTGTGAAGTGGATGGCAGCTTTCCCAATCACCATCCAGACCCTAGCCAGCCCAAAAACCTACAGGACATGATACTCGCGGTGAAGGCTTATGATGCCGATTTGGGGTTTGCATTTGATGGCGATGGTGATCGACTCGGCGTAGTGGACGCCAGCGGGCATGTGATCTGGCCTGATCGTCAAATGATGCTTTACGCTGCTGATGTACTGGCTCGGAATCCCGGTGCTGAAATTATTTACGACATCAAGTGTAGCAATCACCTCGGGAAGGTGATCTCAGGTAAAGGTGGCAAGCCGCTGATGTGGAAAACGGGCCATTCACTGATTAAGGCAAAGATGAAAGAGACTGGGGCGTTGCTGGCGGGCGAGATGAGTGGGCATATCTTTTTTAAGGAGCGCTGGTATGGGTTTGATGATGGCATCTATACTGGGGCCAGGTTACTTGAGATATTAACGGCAAGTGATGTAACGCCCAGAGATCTGTTTGCGGCCCTGCCTGAGGCTCACAGTACCCCTGAGTTACAGGTAAAAATGACAGAAGGCGAACATCATGCGTTCATTAAACGTTTTATCGCTGAGGTTAGTTTTGACGATGGTGAGATGAATACGATTGATGGTATGCGTGTTGATTTTGGCGACGGCTGGGGATTGGTGCGTGCCTCTAATACAACGCCTTGTTTGGTGATTCGTTTTGAGGCGGATAGTGAATATTCGCTTAAGCGTATTCAGAACAGGTTCAGAGAAGCGATGCTGAAAATTTCATCCGACCTGAAACTTCCATTCTAGTATGGCTGAATATTGAGGCTGGATATAGTTAAGGAACCTCTGATTAATTTATGAACGGGATCTATGAGTCCAAAATATCCAACTGCTGCGTTGAAAATCTTGTGAATAGTCCCGCTACGGCGTGCCCCTTGGGTATTCACTACGATTTTCGCCTTGCACCCAAAGGCACTTCGCATTTGAATATTTTGGCTCTCATATCTCTCCGCCCAGAATTAATCAAAGGTTCCTTAAGCAGATTTTTGAAGTTTTACTGATTGAGTATTGATATGACATTAGACACGACATCGGCAATGAATATTGCGCAGGTACTGACAGAGGCACTGCCTTATATACAACGTTTTTCCGGCAAGACCATTGTAATCAAATATGGTGGTAATGCGATGGTTGATGATGCGCTGAAGAACAGCTTTGCGCGTGATGTTGTACTGATGAAGTTGGTGGGTATGAATCCAGTCGTTGTACATGGCGGCGGTCCTCAGATCGGTGCGTTATTGGAGAAGATCGGCAAGAAGACCCATTTTGTAGAAGGGATGCGTGTGACCGATAGTGAGACCATGGATGTGGTTGAGATGGTATTGGGTGGCCTGGTCAATAAAGAGATCGTTAGCTTGATCAACCAGCATGGTGGCTCAGCAGTAGGGCTGACCGGTAAAGATGGTGATCTTATTCACGCGCGTAAATTGACGTTTACTAGCAGTGCGCCTGAAATGAATGCATCAGAGATCATCGATATTGGACATGTCGGTGAGGTTTCCAGTATCAATACTTCAGTCGTCGATATGTTGGTGGGCGGGAATTTTATTCCGGTCATTGCCCCCATCGGGGTCGGTAAAGATGGACAGTCTTATAACATCAATGCCGATCTTGTCGCGGGTAAGATTGCGGAGGTTCTGGGCGCCGAAAAGCTGATGCTTTTGACAAACACAGCTGGCGTACTGGATAAAAATGAGAATGTGGTTTCTGGCATTACTCGAAAGGATGTCGAGGAGCTGATTGCGGATGGTTCTATCTATGGTGGCATGTTGCCGAAGATTCGTTGTGCACTGGAGGCCGTTCAGGGCGGAGTCAATACGGCGCACATCATTGATGGGCGGGTAGAGCATGCGGTGCTGCTGGAGATCTTTACCGATCAAGGGGTCGGGACCTTGATTCGCCGTAGCTGATGCTGTTCTGAAGAAAAGAGATTATATTTTTCCGCTCAATAGCGGTTGATATTCTTTGAGCGGATGCCCTGTTGCTAATATCGGTAGCCATGTTTTTTTAATATAAAAAACATATGGCTACCGATCTCGCATAGAAATACAGCTGTGCGAGCCTGATATTTTTGTCGTTTCCCTGTTCAGAAGTGATGGGGTTGGACGATATATCAAGTATGAAGATTAAAGTTATTGCCATGACAATTTTGTTCTCTTTTTTCTCTTGTGCAGCCATTGCAGAGAGCAATGATTACTGTAGTGAAGCGAAGGGTAATCAGCAGTGGGAAAAAGTTGTTTCAAAGCATAAATACTTCTCTACCTGGCAGAGCCTGCATCGCCTACGGAGTGGACTGTGCCAGCAGGTTGAGCGTGGTGCCATTAGTATGAATGAAGCGGCCACTGTGTTTGAAAGAGAGAAGGCGAAAAAAATGCGCATTCTGCGCGAGCGTAAGAATAAAATCAGAGGCCGTAAGCGTATCCTGTTAGGTTGATACCAGTTCCTGAAAGCTCCCGCTCTCTATCTCTTCATCGTTATATCAGTGCGAATAAAAAAATCGCACTGCCTGCCAGTGTTGTTTCTGGGTATTGCTCGTAGTGGTTTGTCATTTTGACTGGGGTAATTTTATGACCTGGCCTGACGTGTTTGGTGCAGCGTTGGTTAACATCTCTTCTAATGCAGCGTAGAGGCTATCCAGTACTTTATTGGCAGAGATGTTGGCGTGAATATGATAGTAGTGTAGCTCGCTTTCAACAGGGGTATGCAGTGCCTGCCGAGCGTCACTATTGATGTGGCTCCAGGCAAGCGCTGGAAGGTCATACATTGCACGGTCAACGCAAATCCAGCTGTTTCTATTAAGGATGACATCGATGGTTCTGAGGCCCGGCAGTGGTAGTCGAAGTGGCGTGCCAAATCTAATCGTTGCCAGTCGCGTAATGTTGTAAAGTTGTGCATTAATGGATGCAGGAACAGTTTTGAGCTTGGGGGCATTCTCGATTCTTGTGCTCATAAGGCCGCTTAAAATTTGACTGAATATGTTGCTATATTTAGCGGCCTCAGGTGAAACTTCTGAAGAATTATAGGTGTTGAACCCCACTGTTTTTCTAAAGTAGATCTTGTGTGATCCGATATGAAAAATATGAGCAAAAATAATCGGAGAAGTGGTGGAGATCGATTTTCCAGATCCGCTCAATATGCGCCGTTTGATAAAATTGACGGAAGCCACCCATTCAAGTTTGCAGTCCCAGATGGATACGTTGAGTACAGGGTTAAGACGCGTCATGGTGGCGAGGTGTTCTATTTTAATTTTGAATTGGCCAAAGAGATGGGGCTGCTGCCTGTCGCACATCGTCATGTACTGAATAAACGATTGTGTGAGAAATTGCTTGAGACCTTCAGTATCGAAGTGATTAACGAGTATGACGTTGAAAACAGCGTGGCTGTTTCTCCATCGGAGATTCGCGCAGAACAATATATGGCGACACGTTATCTGCAACTGCAGCACCCTGGGCGTGCCGGTTTAACCTCGGGTGATGGCCGCAGTATCTGGAACGGCTGTTTCACGGGGAGGGGAGTGACATGGGATATCTCAAGCTGTGGAACGGGTGTTACCTGTCTTAGTCCGGCGACTGCGCATGAGGGGCGCTATTTTAAGAGTGGCGACAAGAACGCCTCGTATGGAAGCGGACGAGGGGACCTACTTGATGGTGTGGGTGCGGCGTTGATGAGTGATATCTTTCAGCGAAGTAATATAACGACAGAACGCACCTTGTTATTGATCGGCTATCCTGATGGCACTTCCGTAAATGTACGTACCGCAAAAAACTTATTGAGGCCGGCCCATTTTTTTCACCACTTGAAGCAAGGGCGATATGACAGGTTGAAGGCGGCAGTTGACTTTTATATTGACCGGCAGGTTGATAATGGTGAGTGGTTAGTGGTTTATGGAAAAAACAGATATCCAGCGATGCTTGATCATGTTGCCCATGCCTTTGGCCGCATGGCGGCACGTTTAGAAAGTGACTATATATTCTGCTGGATGGATTGGGATGGCGATAATATCTTGTCTGATGGCGGTATTATCGATTACGGTTCGTTGCGTCAGTTTGGTCTTTTTCATAATGAATATCGTTATGATGATGCCGAACGCATGTCTACCACCATTACGGAGCAGAAAAATAAGGCGAAATATATTGTGCAGACCTTTTCACAGTTAACTGATTATTTAATAAGTGGAAAGAAGCGCCCTATTAAAGAGTTTTCTGATGCGCCAGCGATTAAGATTTTTTTGAATGTGTTTTCACAAACAAGGAATGAATTGTTGCTGTACAAAATGGGTTTCAATGAGTCGCATGTTAAGTTGTATTTGCGTGATGAGAATGGCGCTAAGTTGATTGATGAGTTTCGTCGGCTGTTTTCGACATTTGAACGCGCTAAATCTGGGCGCGGTATTTATGCGGTCGGTGATGGCATCAGCTGGGATGCAGTGTTTTGCATGCGAGATATCTTGCGTGAGTTACCGGTGTGGTTTCAGGCGGATGGTGACTGGATGACAGCGGAGCATTTTATCGACGTAATGCGCTCTGATTATGCGGACGAGAAGGATGTGAGCATCACACCATATCGGCGACGTCAGGTGCGGGTCTTTCAGAAAGCCTACTGGAGTATTATCCAAAAGATGGCATCCCTGGTTGGTGAGTCTGAATATGCGCTACTGGATGAAATGGTGCCTCGCTCTGTCGTAATAAATCGATATGAGCGAGTGACCGGGGATGCGCTGATTTATGTTGCGAAGCAGCTGATTGAACTTGATAAAAGTGTTAACAAAACTGCATTGCATCAAATGTTTGCTGGATTTGTTGAGCAGCAGATACTGATTCCTGAGGTGGCTAATAAGGTCTCCCGTCTACGGGGGCAGGGCAAGCTGGCGCGAACTTATAAGGGGTTTTTCAGGGTAATTCGCGAGTGTAGAGAGGGGCTTTAGCTAGCGACTTTCGCTGATCTTGATGCGGCCAGGAATCGCTTGTTTTTGCTGGAGAGTTTTTTTATCTGTAACTCTCGTTTGAGTGCGTCAGATCGGTTGTTGGCATTTTCACTGTAGTGTAGCTTCACTGGGCGACGTGAGCGCGTATAACGGGCGCCTACAGGGCTATGATTGTGTTCCTTAATTCGCCTTTCAATATCGGTAGTAATGCCTGTGTAGTAGGTGCCATCGTGGCACTCGACTATATAGACGTGCCACATCACTTTTGGGCTAGTCTGTGTAGATGTGGTGTCAGGCATTAAGGTCGGGGATGAGTTTGCTCTCAAGTTTGGCGATCATATCTTTGAGCCAAAGTTTGCGCTTTTTCATGCGTTTCAGTAGTAGTTGGTCGGTTTTGAGGGCTGCCGTCAGTTGCCTGATGACTTCGTCGAGGTCGCGATGCTCAAGACGAAGTGTCTCAAGTCGAAGCATGATAGCGGCATTTTCATCTGTTTGTTGCATCACTCGATTGTAATGTATTTTTGCAATAAAGAAATCAGTTTTATGTGGCGTAACCAGGTCTTTGTCAGGAGATGCTGTGGTGGTGCATAGTGTTTATAAGGCAAGGGGATTTAAGCGTTATCGTTGATAAAGGGGTTGTGTAGTCGCTCATCGCCAAAGATCGACATGGGTCCGTGGCCAGGGATAAAACGGACGTGGTCACCGAGTGGCAACAAGCGTTCCTTGATAGAGCAAATCAGGGTGTTATGGTCGCCTCGTGGAAAATCGGAGCGGCCAATGGATCCGTGAAACAGAACGTCACCCACAATGGCAAGCCCATCATCTGCGTTGAAAAAGACCACATGTCCCGGCGTGTGGCCTGGGCAGTGGAGCACCTCTAATGTGATGTCGCCAAAGGTGACCTGGTCACCGTCTTCTAACCAGCGGTCAGGAGTAAAGCCCTCCAGTGGTGGAAAGCTAAACATTTCGCACTGTTGTGGGATCGCATCAATCCAGAATTGATCCGCTTTATGTGGCCCTTCTATTGGTAGCTGGAGGCGTGTGGCTAGCTCGGCAACACCACCGATGTGATCCAGATGCGCGTGAGTCACAAGAATTTTTTCGATTTCAACATCAGCTTGTTGTGCAGTCTCCAGAATTCGGTCGACCTCGCCACCCGGGTCAACAACGGCTGCTCGCATTGTTTTTTCGCAATAGAGCAGAGAACAGTTCTGCTGTAGCGGGGTGACAGGGATAATCTTGTATTTCATTGTTTACGCCTTGTTGGTGCTAATAGTGGCTTTTAAAATCTATGTTGTCCGACCCGTCGACAATATGCAAATCGATCTAATGAGCCATTGTTTTGATTTGATTCAAGGAACAAGCGCCACGTTCCGACATATTGGCATATTTAAGGAATATTTCGGTTGCCGTTTTGTGAAGTACTTTTGACGGTTATCAAACACACAATAATGATATTAATTTCTGGATGGAGGCGACGATGGGTCTGATAGACGGATTAAAACGGCAACTACGGTCGGTTATCGAATGGCAGGATACAGACCCTGACCAGCTCTTTTATCAGTGGACTGATAATGGAGACGAAATCAAGAATGCCTCTCAGCTGATCATTGGGCCTGGGCAGGGGTGTATATTTGTCTATGAAGGGGTGCCCAAGGCGATGATGGTGAAGAGCGGTATCGTCAATCTGGAGACCGACAACGTTCCGTTTTGGACCACGATTAAAAAATTTATGCAGTTCTTCGAGAGTGAGCACAAAGTCGGTATCTATTTTTTCAGAACGACTCGTGTGCTTGATCAGAAGTGGGGTACCACTTCGGTGGTTAAATATGAAGACCCCAAATATCACTTTCCGGTTGGATTGCGCGCTTTTGGCAACTACAGTTTTCGGATTAAAAAACCGGGCCATTTTTTTATCAATTTTGTCGGCAGTAATAGTGAATTTACCGTCAGTCAGTTTCGTGATGTGATGAATGCTCGTGTGGTGCAGCCGCTGACAGATCATCTGGCACAGTCAAAATTCACCTATGTCGATATCGATGCCAACCGCGATGAGCTTGCATCAAGCCTTCAAGAGAAGCTTAAACATGACTTTACCAAGCTAGGCTTTATGTTGACGGACCTACGCATCGAAGGCACTAATTTCGATGAAGATACCATGGGCCGTATCAACCGCATCGCCGATATTACCGCAGAACAACACGCCGCGGCGGCAGTGGGGATGGACTATGCCAGCTTGCAGAAATTGGAGGCAATGCGTGAGGCGGCGCGTAACGAAGGTGGTGGTGCAGGGATTGGGATGGGCATCGGGGCTGGAATGGGGTTTGGTCAGATGATGGCGAATGAGATGGGCGATTCACTGGTGCCGAAACAAAATAGCCCGGCTGCATCACAGAATAGCCCGGCCGTATCACAGAATAGCGACGATCCGATGGTCAAGTTGTCACAGCTCAAGCAGATGCTCGATGCGGCGCTGATTACACAGGATGATTACGATCAAAAGAAAGCAGAGATCATGAGTCGTTTTTAGGTCATTAGTTATTTATAGACTGGATTAATCTTCATGTCCGATTGTGTCAGCTGTTCTGCCCCGCTACCTGCGCCGAGTAATATCTGTGAATATTGCGGACGACGGAACGATGTGGATCTGCATGGCGTGCATCAGTATACCGTGGTAAAGCCCGACGCCGAGCGTTCCTGTCCTCGGTGCGACGTTGCTCTGCACACCATCAATCTGAAAAATGATGGTAAATTTTTCATCGAACGCTGTGACCAATGCATGGGGCTCTTTTTTGACTTAGGAGAGCTAGAGGCGTTGCTGGCGCAGTCGGTCTCTAATGTTTTCGATATCGATCGTGCTCGCCTCAATGAGATCAACAAGGAACTCTATCAACGTGATATTGGACAGCGTGATGGTGATCAGGCCTTCTACGTGAAATGTCCAGTCTGTAGTGATTTTATGCAGCGTAAAAGTTTCGGCGCGCGCAGTGGCGTGATCGTTGATCGCTGTAAGAAGCATGGCGTATGGCTCGATGGTGGCGAGTTGAAACAGTTGATGGAGTGGGAAAAGGCGGGCGGCCAGTTATTGCACGAAAAGATGATGCAGGATAAAGAGGCAGCCGCACGGAAAAGTCGACGCGCTGAAAATATGGCGGGAGGGGAGTTTGCTGAGCGCATGGTGGGTTCTCGGCAAAAAGAGGATGTTTGGGGCTCGCGGGATGATGATCTGGTCTCGGTAGTATTCAGATTGGTGGATAAATTGTTTTAGATCAATTATGGTTATTTAGCTAGTCCATTGTTTTTTCAGCTTTTTAGTAATCAGTTTGAGTTACAGTATGTTCTACGGCCGGCCGGGTACCCAGCCCTGTAAATACTATGTTAGCATTACGTAACTATAGGTTAACTAAAAGATTTCCGTTGATAGGGTTTGACTGTAGTGTGGTTTTGGGCGATTGGGGGCGATCCCTGAATCACCGCTATATTCAGAAACCTGCTTGAATAAACGGGTATCGTTGTTGAGGGGAAAACGATGATTGGCGCACTTAATGTTGTCAGAAGTGGGCGCACTTCAGTTTTGTTGTTGTTGGTCACAGCGCTTGCGGGCTGTGGTAGTGGCAGTGATGATACCAGCCAGGCATCTTCTACATCCACTGTTGGCGGAAAAGTGACTGGACTCGATGGGGTTATCACGTTAACTAACAATGGTGATAATCGCCTGATACTAAACACAGACACTGCCTATATCTTTTCCAGGGAAATTATCCGCGGCGCAGCATATCAAGTGGCAGTGGATGAAAAGCCTGATCATCAGATCTGCACTGTTAGCAATGGATCAGGCATCGCGAACGACAATGTTAATAATGCCGATATTCACTGTACCACGCCTCCCCAGTATTCCGTTGGTGGCACGGTCACAGGCCTGAGTGGTTTGCTCAAATTAAGAAATAACGGTGGTGATGACATCACCTTGAATGCGAATGGCAACTACACTTTCCCCACGACGATTATGAGCAGTACCGGTTATCAAGTGACGGTCTATGACGAGCCGGTCAATCAGGATTGTACGGTGACGAACGGTGTAGGTACGATCAGCGCCAACGTAGTGAATGTGAATGTGAGTTGCACCCTGCCAGATGCCTGGGCGCATCCCGCTAATCTGGCGGCGCAGTTGACCTCGCCACTGGGTCAGGATCAGATCAACCCTCAAGTGGTGATGGACGGCAATGGCAATGCGATTGTGGTGTGGATGCAATCTGATGGCGCCAATACCCAGATTTTTAAAAGTGAATATCGTGGTGGCACCTGGACCCATCCTGCCAACCTCGCTGATAATATCAGTCCGGATGGGACGGATGTATTCAGTCCGCGGGTGGCGATGGGCAGAAATGGTGCTGCTGATGATGCGGTGATTGTCTGGGCTCAATGGGATAGTGCGAGTCTTATGGTTCGTAAAACTCAAATATTCATGAGTGAATATCGCCTGGGCGGGTGGACGCATCCTGCGACTATCGCATCATCTATCAACCCTGCAGGTTCGCAAGCCTTTAATGATCCTGCTGTGGCGATGGATGATAACGGCAACACCATTGTTGTCTGGCGTCAACTGGATGGGCCTACCCCCACGATCGATTTTCCGCAGCTCTATATGCGTGAATACCGTGCGGGCGTCTGGTCTACCCTGACCGGTTTGACCGATCGTTTTAGTCAGCCCAGCAACGAAGTGCGTTTTCCACCAGATGTGGCGATGGATAATAACGGCAATGCCGTGGTTGTGTGGCGCCAGTATTCAGGCGGTGGTACCGGAAAGTTTCTGGTCTATATGCGTGAATATCGCCTAGGCGCCTGGTCTGCGGTGCCGAATGTTGGAAGTGATAGTATCAGTCCAGCAGGATCAAGTGGATTGACTGGCCCACAGGTGGAGATGGATAACAGCGGTAATACCATCATCGTATGGGACCAGGCCAACCCAGAGCCTCAGCCACATCCCTATTTTCCAGGCGTGAATCCTGTCGAAATAATGCAGATATTTAAGCGCGAATACAGAAGCGGGGTGTGGGGCACCCCATTAGTTGGTTTGACTGATAATATAAGTCCAGATGGCCTACATGCGACCAATCCGAAAGTAGCAATGGATGACAATGGTAATGCGATCATCACCTGGTTGCAATCGGATGCCAATGCCCCGCAACTGTTTAAGAGCGAGTATCGTTTGAGCGCATGGACTCATCCGGCCACGCTTGCCGATAATATTAGTCCCGATAATGAGGGTGTGGTGAACAGTGACCTGGCGATGGACAATAATGGCAATGCGATTATTGCCTGGCGACAGTTTGATGGAACTAAGGATATGACGTACAAGAGTGAGTATCGTAACAGTGCGTGGCGTCATCCGGTGAGCCTGCTTGATGCCATTAATCCTGGTATCAGCGCATCCGTATTGACTGGCCCTGATGTCGCGATGGACAATACAGGTGACGCGCTGATCTTATGGTCTCAGTCTAATGCCGAGGCCGCGCCGATTTTTCAGCAAACTTTCATGAGCGAATTACGTTAGCCAATTTCTGATGTTACGGACGCGCGCGCTGTTTACCGTTTAGGTGGGCGCGGTCATAAATTTAATGATCGTTTCGAAGCGTGAATCGCATTCAAAATCTTGAATACGGAGACTCAATCACTTCGGCGAGGCTTAGAGGGGAATTATCATGATAGAAATCATACCGAACTGGCACCCAATCTTTGTTCATTTTACAGTGGCGTTGCTTAGTACATCGCTTGGGCTATTTATCCTCGCGACAGTACTGGGCAGGAAAGGCATCGATGAACCACTGATTATTGTGGCGCGATGGAACCTGTGGATAGGTGCGATCATCAGCATCATTACAGTGGCGGCCGGTTGGTACGCCTATAACACCGTTGATCACGATACTCCATCGCATCTCGTGATGACGGAACATCGCAATCTGGCGATGATCACCTTTGCATTGATGATTCCATTGGCGATCTGGTCTTTCATCACCTTCCGTAAACAGCAACAACCCGCCATCGCCTTCGTTGGGGCATTTTTGGTGGTCGGTGGCTTGCTGGGCGCGACGGCCTGGCATGGTGGAGAGGTGGTCTATCGTTATGGAATAGGTGTGATATCGCTGCCTAAAACAGATTCTCACGATCACGGTGCCCATTCCCATGGTGAGGAAGGTGGACATGGTGATAGCGCGGCGCCGTCGCAGGATGACCACCATGCGCATGATAATAGTGACGGCCATCATGATAACGATCATGATAAGGGACACAATAACGATGACGGCCATCATGATGAGATGGAAGGGCATCACGACGACCTGGGTGGTCAGGACAGTCACCAACATGATGATAGTCTATAGAGGACGGCGTGCGTATCGATTGAGTCGTCACCCTTGCGTTTAGGTAACCTGCTGTAAATAAATTAATTTCTTCGTGATTGATAGATGGTAAATGAGGAATAGCAGCCGATAGTACTTGCGTACGAATAAAAATCGGCGTATTTTTTTATGATGGCAAGGATAACAGGAAAACTGCTTAAATTACTGCTGATCATCACTATGGTGTTTCAGCCGGTAATGGTTTCCTATGCCATGACGAGTATGAATCACTCACAACATCTGGCTACGGCTGCCGTTGAACAGGGCCATGACGATCATCATGCCATGCATCAAGATACGTCAGTGACGTTGCAGCAAGATGATGATGGCGATGTGAGTGTGATGAGCGACTGCTGTAATAGTGCCGCGTGTTGTCCTGCCGCAGTCGTTGAAATCGATGTGATGCCTTACGATAACGATACCGGTTTTTCAATCTCTCCTTATACCGTCCGCGACGGTATCGATCTCCCTGCTGAAGTCAAACCTCCTCGACCTCTCCTCGGTTAATCAGATTCAATCCGCCTGTTGATTGGCTGGTTGAGCTGTCTTGTCTGCGCGAAATCCGCGTGTTGAATCAAGTATAAAACTTCGACCCACTAGCGTTTGTTTGCTTGCCATCTGAGTTTGGTATGGGTTGTGTCCCCTGGTTGGGACAGCTGAGGAGCAAGAGAAATGTATTATCAATTCCAATATCGAATTCGATTCGGTCCGGTAGCATGCCTGTTATTGGCAAGTGCGTGGATGTGGAGTATCACTACCGCACGGGCAGCAGAGGTGTTGTCATTGGAACAAGCGGTTACCGCGGCCTTGTCGGCTAATCCAGGCCTGGCTGCGATGGAAGCACGGGCGAAGGCGTTAGCCGAGATATCCGTTCAGCTCGATGCACTGCCCGATCCCCGTTTATCGGTCAATCTCCTTAACCTGCCGCTGGACAGTTTTTCCTTTACTCAGGAGGCGATGACGCAGTTTCAGGTCGGTTTTACGCAGGCGCTGCCCTATCCGGGCAAGTTGGCGTTACGCGCTCAGGCGGCAAGCCAGGAGGCCAGTGCGGCGGGCGCGGAGGTGGCGGAGCGTCGGCTGCTACTGGTGCGTGATGTTAAAACGGTATGGTGGAATCTCTTCTATCTGGATCGAGCACTGGAGGTCGTCGCGCGTAATCAGATTCTATTGGGGCAGTTCGTCAACGTGGCCGAGACGCGTTATCAGGTAGGGCGAGGCTTGCAGCAGGACATCCTGCTTGCACAGCTGGAACTCTCCAAACTGCGCGATAACACCATTCGAATTCAAAACAGGCGTGAAAATGAGGCAGCGCGTTTGAATGTGCTGCTAGATTATCCCCCGGGTCAGCCCGTCCAGCTTCCTGTTTCCGTCGATGAAAGCCTGCCTGCGCTGATGAGTGTGGAGACACTACAAAAGCGCGCCGCAACATCGCGCCCCAATCTGATAGCACAGAGCGAACGGTTGGGCGCTGCTCGCAGTCGTATTGATCTGGCGAAAAAAAATTACGCGCCGGACTTTACCGTGGGGGCTGCGTATGGCCTGCGCAATGGCAGTAATCCTGATGGCAGTAGCCGTGCAGACTTCGGTTCCATTATGTTCAGTATGACGCTACCTCTCTATACCGACAACAAACAGGACCGTGCTGTTGATCAGCGTAACGCCGAATGGATGCAGCAGAAGTATTGGCTGCATGATCAGCGTAATCAGATAGCTGCGGAAGTGCAGCAAGCAATGACAGATTATCGGCGTACAGGAGAGCAGGTCACCCTGTTCCAGCAGGAAATCATTCCTCAGGCCCGCCAGACGGTGGATGCCATGTTGGCAGGGTATCAGGTGGGCAAGGTCGATTTCCTTAATCTGATTCGTAGCCAGACCACCCTTTACGATTATGAAACTCAATACTGGCGAGCGCTGAGCATTGCCAATCAGGCGCTAGCACGATCGATTGCGGCTGTGGGTGAGGAGAAGGTCTATGAATAAAGGTGCTGTGGGTGTGTTTGTTGTTTTAGCTTTGAGCATCGGTGTTGGCACAGGTTACTTTATTTCGGGTTCAATCCCTCACTCGGCACTAGAGAGGATGGAAAGCACCTCGTCTGAACGAGAGGTGCTGTTCTGGCGCAACCCCATGAATCCCGCCATCACTTCACCGGTGTTTACTCAGGATGAAATGGGGATGGATTACCTGCCGGTTTACGCCGATGAATCCAAGTCAAAAAAGAAAGAGGTGTTGTTCTGGCGCAACCCAATGAATCCAGCGATTACCTCGCCGGTGTTCACGCAGGATGAGATGGGTATGGATTATCTGCCTGTTTATGCCGATGGTGGTGGTGACGGTGAGTCGGCGGGTACCGTGACGATCGATCCAGTGACGGTGCAGAACATCGGCGTGCGCACTGCTAAAGCGGAGCGCCGTGATCTGTCGCGTACGCTTAATGGTCTGGGGCGTGTTGATTTTAATGAGGCGCGTCTGGCGCGTCTGCATCCCAAGACCTCCGGCTGGATCGAATCGCTGATGATCGATGAGACCGGTACCCAGGTGGGCCACGATACCATCCTGCTTGGCATCTATTCGCCTGAACTGGTGGCGGCGCAACAGGAGTATCTGGTGGCGCTCAATAACTGGGAGGCTGTGCGTAATAGTGCTGGTGCGCAAATGAAAAAGAGTTCCCGCACGATTCTGGATAGCGCCCGTGAGCGTCTACAGCTGTTCGATGTACCCACGCACCAGATCAAGGAGCTGGAAAAGAGCCGCAAGATCAAAAAGCAGCTCCATATTCACTCCCCCTTTGAAGGTCGGGTGATGAATATTGGCGTGCGCAAAGGACAATATGTAACACCACGGGACGAGCTTTATCTCCTCGCCGATCTCAGTCGTATCTGGGTCAATGTCGATGTGTTCGAGGATGAGTTGAGCTGGTTGAAGATAGGCGACCGTGCCGAGATGCGCGTGCGTGCGGAACCGGGTAGAACCTACCAGGGTAAGATTGCGTTTATCCATCCGGTATTGAACCGCAAGAGCCGCGCAGTACAGGTACGGCTGGAATTCGATAATGCCGATCTGTCGCTCAAGCCAGGTATGTTCGCTAACGTGACCCTCTATGTTGATCCACAGTTGGGTGCAGTGGTGGTACCGAGTGAATCAATTGTGCGTTCAGGAAGCCGTGAACAGCTGTTTGTCGTGCGAGCACCGGGCAAGTTTGAACCGCGCGATGTGACGCTGGGTGTGAGCGCCGAGGGGTGGACCCAGATCCTTTCGGGGGTCGAAGCAGGTGAACAGGTCGTGACCTCGAGCCAGTTCCTGATCGACTCCGAATCCAAGCTGCGCGAAGCCACCGCCAAGATGATGAAGACGATGGGTCAAGGTAGCACTACTGACATGAATAATATGGGCGATATGGCGATGGATGGCATGAAGATGGAGTCTGGCACTGAAAAAGCGGCTGCCACGTCTGCGGAAATGTCAGAGATGGATATGAGTGACATGAACATGGAAGCGCACAGTCATGATCACTAGCATCATCGACGCATCACTGCGTAACCGCTTCCTCGTCATCATCGCCACCGTCATCGCGGTGGCGGCGGGACTGTGGTCAATGAAAAATACACCGCTGGATGCGATTCCGGATCTCTCCGATGTGCAGGTGATCGTCTTCACCGAATACCCCGGACAGGCACCGCAGGTGGTCGAAGATCAGGTCACCTATCCATTGACCACAGCGATGCTGGCCGTGCCGAGTGCGAAGGTGGTGCGCGGTTACTCCTTCTTCGGTTTCTCATTCGTTTACATCATCTTTGAAGATGGCACCGATATGTACTGGGCACGCTCGCGGGTGCTGGAGTATCTCAACTATGTCAGTAGCCGTTTGCCGGCCGGTGTGACGCCTTCATTGGGGCCGGATGCCACCGGGGTTGGCTGGGTCTACGAATATGCACTGGTGGACAGAAGCGGCAAACATGACCTGGCGCAACTGCGCTCGATTCAGGACTGGTACCTGCGTTATCCCCTGCAGACGGTCGAAGGGGTCTCCGAGGTCGCTTCGGTGGGTGGCTACGTTAAACAGTATCAGGTAGAGGTCGATCCCAACGCGCTGCTCGCCTACAACATTCCATTGTCAAAGGTGAAACACGCCATTCAACGTTCCAATAGTGATGTCGGCGGCAAGCTGGTAGAGATGGCCGAGACCGAATACATGGTACGTGGGCTCGGTTATATCCAGTCCATCGATGATCTGAATGTGATTCCGGTCGGCGTAGATGACAACGGTACGCCGATTCGACTCCAGGATGTCGCACACGTTCACCTCGGGCCGGAGTTGCGGCGCGGTGTGGCGGAACTCGATGGTGAAGGGGAAGTGGCCGGTGGCGTAGTGATTATGCGTTACGGTGAAAATGCGATGGGGGTGATCGAACGGGTGCGCGCAAAATTGGCGTCACTCAAACCGGGTCTTCCCGAAGGGGTGGAGATTGTGCCGGTCTATGATCGTGGTGATCTGATTACGCGGGCGGTGGAAAACCTTGGAGAAAAATTGATCGAAGAGATCATCGTCGTCAGCATCATCTGCATCCTGTTTCTGTTACATGCGCGTTCGGCATTGGTGGCGATCATTTCACTACCTATCGGTATTCTGCTCGCCTTTACGATTATGAAATGGCAGGGGATCAACGCCAACATCATGTCCCTCGGGGGGATTGCGATTGCGATCGGTGCGATGGTCGATGGGGCGATAGTGATGATAGAGAACGTGCATAAACATCTGGAGCGCATGGTCACGGGCAAAGACCGAGCAGTGACATCCGCGGAACGCTGGCAGGCCGTCACCGAGGCCTCTCGAGAAGTTGGCCCAGCGTTGTTCTTTTCACTGCTGATTATCACCGTCTCATTTTTACCGGTGTTTACGCTACAGGCGCAGGAAGGCAGGCTGTTCTCACCGTTGGCCTATACCAAAACCTACGCGATGGCGGCGGCTGCGTTGTTAGCGATTACCCTGGTGCCGGTGCTGATGGGATACTTTGTCCGCGGCAAAATTCCTTCCGAAGCGAAAAATCCGCTTAATCGTTTTCTTCACTTCATTCATGTGCCATCACTGAATCTTGCCATTCGCTGGCGCTGGTTGACGCTGGGGTTGGCACTGGTTTTATTGGCGGTAACCTTTTACCCGTTGAGCAAACTGGGCAGTGAATTTATGCCGCCACTGAATGAAGGTGACATCCTCTATATGCCGACCACTTATCCCGGGGTTTCTATTACCAAGGCCAAGGAGTTACTGCAACAGACGGATAAAATCATCAAAACCTTTCCCGAGGTACAGAGTGTTTTTGGCAAAGTAGGGCGAGCGGAAACGGCGACCGATCCCGCCCCGCTGGCGATGCTCGAAACGACGATTCGACTCAAGCCCAAAGATGAATGGCCGGATCCAGCTAAAACAGTCAAGCAGTTGATGGATGAGATGGACGCGGCGATTAAATTTCCGGGGCTCGCCAACGCCTGGACCATGCCGATTAAGACTCGCATCGACATGCTCTCAACCGGCATCAAGACGCCCATCGGCATCAAGGTCAGTGGGCCGGATCTGAATGTACTGGAGAAGGTGGGCAACGATATTGAACAGGCGTTGAAACCGCTGCCCGATACACTCTCCGCCTTTGCCGACAAGGCAGCGGGGGGATATTACCTCGACTTCGATATTAACCGCGCCGAGGCGTCGCGATATGGACTCACCACAGGCGATGTACAGGATGTGATCCAGACCGCCATTGGCGGCATGAACGTAACGCAGACGGTAGAAGGGCTGGAACGCTACCCGATCAACCTGCGCTATCCGCGCGAGTTGCGTGACAACCTCGATAGTCTCAAGCGTGTGCTGATCCCGACGCCAGCGGGCGCACAAATCCCGCTATCGCTGGTCGCCGATCTGCAACTGCGTCGCGGTCCACCGGGCATCAAGAGTGAAAATTCACGCCCCAACGCGTGGGTCTATGTCGACATCAAGACGTCGGACATTGGTGGCTATGTCGCGCAGGCCAAAGAGGTAGTGGCTGAACAGGTCGAGATTCCACCCGGTTATAATCTTGTCTGGTCCGGTCAGTTTGAGTATATGGAACGAGCGGCTGAGCGCTTGCGCATTGTTGTGCCTGCCACCTTGCTGGTGATCTTTCTGTTGCTCTATTTTAACTTCCGCAATATTACTGCACCGCTGGTAGTGATGCTCTCCATTCCGTTTGGATTGATTGGCGGCTTTTGGTTGATCTATTTATTAGGCTTTAATCTTTCGGTTGCCGTGGTAGTCGGCTTTATTGCGCTGGCGGGTGTGGCGGCAGAAATCGGAGTGTTGGTGTTGACCTTCATCGATCAGGAAATGGTCAAGCGTCGCCGCGACAAAGGCGGGCGTCTAGCAGCCGCAGAGATCATGGAAGCGGTGCACCGCGGCACCTCAGAACGTGTGCGCCCTATCGCGATGACGGCCACCGCGATCATCGCAGGGCTGCTGCCCATCATGTGGGGTACGGGTACCGGTTCTGAGGTGATGCAGCGCATTGCCGCACCGATGGTCGGCGGTATGGTCACCGTCACGCTGCTATGCCTGCTGGTACTGCCTGTGATTTACGGCGTGGTGCTGCAACTGCAGGAGAAATATAAACAATCTTTGTAACCACGGACTAAGCAATGAATTAATCAGAGGTTGCTTAAGCTAAATGTATATACCATCTCTCTCTTAAGTAAGTGCCATTCGGTAGCGTCCCTTTTTTATACAACGCCGCCGGTGTGCCGATTGCGGTCGGGGTGCTCTATCCTACTTTTGGTTTATTGTTCTCACTGATGATTACGGCGGCGATGAGCTTCAGTTCGGTGTCCGTGATCACCAACGCCCTGCGTTTGCGACGAGTTTCACATTAATGATTTTATGTATGAGCAAACAAAGAGTAGAGTATAATATATTAGACTGCATAACAGGAGCAGATGTGCATCCGAAGCGTAGTTTGCTCTGTGTGTTGTATATGGCAGCGAGGCCTATGTTAGATAGGGCGCAGTCATGTTTGAAATGGTTCATCTGTCTGAAAAAATAAGGAGGCATTTACCATGGAACATCGTTGTAGTGAACGTAAGGAAGTGTTACTGGATGTTGTCGTTCGTAACCGGCAGGGGTTGACCCTGCAGGGTCAGGCCCAAAATCTCAGTAGCGAAGGGATGTATATCGAGGTTGTCTCTCCAGATATCAGAAAAGGAGGAATGCTGGACATAGAACTAGCTGATGAATGCTGTTTACGAGGATGGGTGGCACACACCGGTGACAACGGTATCGGTGTCTTATTCGTTTTGCTGAGCAGCGCTGAGATGGTCAGGCCTATTTCTCCGTGGAGAAAAGAGAAGCGAAGAGAGGAGGCAGAACATAATAGTGGGATAATGATTTGAATTGTTGACTATAAAGGTGGGGCAATAAGTGCATGGTGATGCTGGTTACGCCTATGGCATGTGGATTGTCGTTGCCTTTAACGTTGGCATTTTCCTCTTTTTCATTCTGAGCTTTCTCAAGCCGCGCGTGGTGGTTTGGTGATCAATGGCATCTATGACTATGCCCGTCATCCGCAATATATCGGGCTCTTTCTTGTGATCATCGCCTTCCTGCTTCAATGGCTCACGCTTCTCGCCGTAAAGGCATTGCCGGATCCGGATGGAACCTATGATGCAGATTTAAAACGTTTTCGCGATCGCCCTTGCCTGCGTGAAGAGGGGCGTTGCCAGATGACTGTTCAGTCCGAAGTGTTCAAGGTGGAGGCGGAGTAGCGATGTCGGGCTGCGGTCGCGAGATCGAAATTAAAGAGAGAGATCAGCGCCGCGTATTAATTCTGCTGTTGGCCATCAACGGAGTGATGTTTGTCGTTGAGATTATCGCCGGCATCATCGGTGACTCGACAGCACTGATTGCCGATTCGCTGGATATGCTCGCAGATGCCACGGTCTATGCGATTGGTCTGTATGCCGTCGGTCGCTCCATCGCGGTCAAGGCAAATGCGGCTCACATCAGCGGTATTTTTCAGGTGATGCTGGGGCTGGGGGTTCTGTTCGATATCGTACGCCGCACGATTGTCGGCAGCGAGCCGGAATCACTGATGATGATGGTGGTCGGCTTTGTCGCATTAATCGCCAATGGCGTTTGCCTGATGCTGATTCATAAACATCGCCAGGACGAGGTGCACATGCGGGCCAGCTGGCTGTTTTCCAGGAACGATGTTATTGCCAACCTGGGTGTCATCGGCGGGGGTGTGCTGGTGGCGTGGCTGGGCTCGTCCTGGCCTGACCTTTTGATAGGAGTAATTATTGCGATTATAGTCACTCGCGGCGGTATTCAAATAATCCAGGAGGCTAAAGCAGAGAAGACAAAATCTCAATAAACCCTATAAAAGCCTGCGCCGAGTTGATGCAAAACATTTTGATGGATGTGCCTGAAAAACACCCCGGCTATACCCATCTTGCACTGCACGTCAAAGATATTAAATCGATCGAAGCGAAATTAAATGGGCTGGGTGTTAAAATTTCTGGCGGCCCGATTACATTACCCGAGGGTGGGGTAATGTTATTTATTCGAGACCGGGATCGAAATGTGATTGAGTTCCATCAGCCGCCAGAATGATTTGAGCCTTTTTATTTATCGATTTGCACGTCAGATTCTGTCGTACCCACTGTGCCAGTTTCTGAGTTGGGTTGAGAATCACTCGTTACTTCAGTTTGTTTTTCTTTTGCTTTTCCAACATAAAGTTTTGCCACATTTATCCAGCTTTCAACCTTTTCTGAGGTTGCAGGTGCAAGACTCGTATAATCTTTTTCGGCCACTCTCTGGTTATATCGGGCCAAAAGTTCTTCAGGTTGTTGGACAGCTAGCGTTTCAAGGTTGTTGACACCTACTTCAAAGAGAACTTCAGCCGCATGACCATCTATGTTTTTCACTGTCATCAACTCTGCATTGGCTAACCACTCACCCAGACTGCGATGCTCAACCCCTAACAAAGAAGCAAGCTCGACCCTGGAGCGTACACGAGTGCCTGCATGTAATAGATCAGAGACGGTGTAAATATTATGGGTTTTTAGTTTTTCTTTATAGGCATCACCTATACCCTGAATTTCATCTACATCGGCGTATGGCGTAAAGTTGGTACGATCATGACTGCCAGCTTGGGTTTGTTTGGGTACGGGCTGAACTTTAAGTTTCAAATTTGAAAGAAGCGCAGGATCGAGATCGTCACCCGGTTGAACGAAGCGATAGTCGATTGTACCAAATTGCGAAACATCGACAAATACACGTGTATCAAGATTGAACTCACTCACCACAAAATCACTCACCGGGTTTTTCATTTCAGACAATTTACCCTGCAAGCTGTCAACCGAATGTTGTATGGCAGTGACAAAATCATCAGGTGATCGGGCTGGCTTTTCAGTGGCTAAACGATTAATGAAATATTCTTTTGAGTTAAAGCATCCAGTTCGCGACGAAGCAATTCTATTATTTTGTTAAGGTTCTGCTGTGTCTCTACCTCAGCCTTCTCTCCATCGGTGAGGGGAGTGAAAAGTCCGTATTTTCCATCAACAAGTATAATGTCTTCTGAACCAACTTTACTCAAGCCAACCATATCATTTCTACGGCGACCAAAAGTTGCCATTTCAAAATTTTCTTCTGCCATTTTGGCTCCCTAAATCAGCTCTGTTCACTTTTTAATTTCTAGTTTGTATATGGCTAGTATGGGTACGAAAAATCACGTCAATAAAATATTCACCCCTTAGAATGAGAATATCATATGTTTTCCACGTTATGTTTTAAAGCGGTTTCATCGTTTAAAAATAATTTTTATTCGGTAGCCGATTCTTTATCCGACGCTTTAATCGGTACGAAGCCTTGTGGCTCCATTTCCACACGTACTCGCATGCCAGACGACGCTTGATATCCATAAAGTGAAACCATGGTTGGATCCAGTGTTCGACAGACCAGATGAGGTTGGCCCTCTTCATCTGCGTTGTCACTTAGTGCGACAGTCGCAACACTGGCAGAAAGTTCCATCTCAAGACTCACTCGACGAAAAAGATACCAGACCGGCGGTAAAGCAAATTGACCCGGCTCAGCATCTTGATATGCCTGTTGCCTTTGCGTGGTGTATAAATCCAGTTTTTCCTGAGCGCGAACCACGTCAGCAATACTATTTGAAAGCAGGTTGCCAAGTTCTACCGGTTCGTTGCGAATTTAACGCTATTACTCACCATTCCCTTGCGTGCAGAAACAATGAAATCAGTCGGTGTTGTGTCGGCTTCTGCATCAACAAAACTGCGTGTTAATGAAATACTCACATTACCATCAGCGTCAGTTACATGCGCACCTGTGTACTCCCAGGTGAGGCCGTTAGTTTCAATAGAAAACTCTTTTGAGGGGATTGGATTCCCTTCTCGAGAGCTAAACTGAATAACAATCTCCATATGCCGTGCTGAAAGAAATCCGCCAGTATTGTCAGGCGTAAACTCACTTTGCAGAATGGAAATATTAGGGCCTTGAATCACTTGCGTGGGTTTCGGTACTGATACATCGGTACGGGGACGTAATAATGCATTCATACGCATTCTACC
Organism: uncultured Gammaproteobacteria bacterium; assembly: GCA_945787155.1. Taxonomy (GTDB): domain Bacteria; phylum Pseudomonadota; class Gammaproteobacteria; order SZUA-140; family SZUA-140; genus SZUA-76. The sequence continues at coordinate 25,231 of CALZHD010000029.1, forward strand.
GACAGAGGTATCGCTCGCGGTTGTCGATGCGCGATCAACCACAGTCGTTGAAGATCGACTTGAAGTTCGGCCTCCACCAAAAAGTACCAGCAAACCGGCCTGCCCCGTTCGACTTTGTTTTGTGTAACGCTTGGAGTGCGCCTTAGCAGCAGTTGCTACTTCCATGGCGTAGTACTGCCCCTGCAAACGAACATGACTCCACTCATAAAACACCGGGTCAATAAAATTTATCAACGGTAATTTCATTGTGTGGTCAACTTGTGTGTTGATTGTGCCATTGTCGTGATAGGTTGTCTCACGAGCAGCGATAACATCAACCTGAGTCGTTGCGAGCGCTTGCGCAGTAGCAGCGCTATTTAAATCGAGTCGTAATTGCGTATTAGCAATTGCCTGGCCCGTTGTTTCAACCAGGTCCCCGAAAGCAACACCGGCGCGATCAAGTTCATCACCGATTGCAGGATCAAAGGGAAGTATATCTAATGAACTACTTGAAGTTGCGAGTTCTGTATTGTCCATGACTTGACTCCTTTATATGTTGATCTCGATGTCTTTACTAATTTGTCCCAATTCAACCGTTACAGTGCCGCGTAAAGCACGTCCAAATATTGCGTTAGGAATTCGTCGCTTAACCCGAGCCATCACGATGCCATCGGTATTAGTAAAGTTAAAGGATGATGCGCTATTGTCTAATAACTCAATAGCAAAACTACTGGAAGAAATGGTTAATGGCACATCAGGATTAACACTTCCATCTGCTTTACGAACGGTAATCGTAAGATCCTGGCTTCGTGTAATCACACCTGAATTTTCAGACTCGATCACGCCGCCCATTCCAATTGCGATCTGTGGCCCTATCGAAACTTCTGCTGGTACTGGGAATTTTCCCGTGCGCCGAGGCGCGAGCATAGCATCCATGCGCACCTGGCCTTGTGCCCAGGCAGCCTCTTGATCAGTAGAGCGTTCTACTGACGTTTCCCGATTAGTGTGAGAGTGCTGAAACCAGCCGACAAAACCCCACAACAAACCCGTCGTCGATGCGCTTGAATTTGTTTGTGTCGCGTTGTATGTCATCCCCGTTTCGTTATCTATCTCACCAACACTCATGTCCATTGATAGTGCAACATGTTTCCACTCATGAGCTTGAGGATTGACGAAATTAATTAACGATACATTTTGCTTCCGCAGGTTTGAATCATCTGTCGGTACAACAGGTAAACCATCGTCATCCAGTTCCTGTATAACCTGAGTAACAAGATCAATATTAGTATCACTCAGGCTTTTTGCAATCTCAACCAGGCCCTTATCTAGTGCTTCCTGAGAGGTCGCTACGCCAACACCAATCGAATTTAGTACATTCCCAAACGTCGGTGCAAGTCCGCCTAAATCATCACTTGTATCGGCCTCACCTGCTAACAACGTACCTGCCATAAAGGCAGGAAAAGACGACCCACCTCCTGCAGGCGTCATATTAAGACCCACGCTTCCCTGAGGTAAGGGGCGTGGCGTTTCACTTGCTGTGGTAGGTTTACTTCCACCTGATCCTTTTTTCTGCGCCATGACTGCAATCTCCTTTCGTTGGCCTTCTGATAAAAGCGCTACCTATTAATTACGTAATACCTGTAGTGTAATTTTCGATAGTGCTCGTTTGTTAAAAACTAAAATCAATGGCGTACATGCTTTCTTAAGTAATTGCCAAACTGCATCTGGAAATGCGCTAGGTCGTTTTCCATTGAGTAATTTATTCACGCTAGCGTCTTCGTAATTAAATGTCATTTTATTAATGGCATCCTGTACCTGGGAAAGTACTGAAAGTCTCGCTTTCAATTGCTGACGTACGCTATCACCAATGTCTGTTATTTCATCTGTTTTATTTGGCTGCGCAAGCAATTGTCCGATACTGTGCAATCCAGCATCCGCAAAAATTTGATTTAGCCTTGAGCCAATACCTCTCAAATAACGTAATGGTAAATCCAGGTCCGGGCTCAGCGGTTGACTAATGGTTAATGCAAAACTCTGCGGCCCCCAAGGTACATTTATCGCTGACACCCGTAGCATGTAATTTCCTATCGAAAGATCTTCAATGGTAATTACTTCAACATTATTAATATCATCCGGTTGACCACGATCTCCAGGATGATGATTTCCCCATACGCGATCACCCGATGGCTCAATCAAGCACAAATTGAGATTGTTAATTAATGTTTCACCTGGGAAATCATACCAACTTAGCACCGTGCGAAATCGCCCATTCTGATTTATCCTTATTGGGTAGTCTCGAGTTTCGCCGGTCATCATGCCGTGATCACGTTCGTCAATGAGTGTTATTTTGTAGTCCTGACTTTGCGGTAATGCATGGGCAATTTGAACACGACCAAAGCCACCAACATGAACCGGCTCGGGCAATTCATCGCGTCGGCTAATCACCGGTGATGTAGATAAGATTAATAAAGACTTCAATGCCTGTCCACTCGGTGGTTGTCCGTTATGATGCTCCCAGGCTTCACGTAGCACTGCCGCTGCGCCGCCAGCGACACCCACTGCCATCGAAGTACCACCGTTATACATATAATGAGGCAACGGCGAAGCAAGCCCCCAACCTTTACTAGACGTGACGCGCGAGCGGGGTGCCACAAGATTCGTCCCTGGTGCGCAAACATCAGGTTTGATACGGCCATCCTTACTGGGGCCTGCGGAGCTAAACAAAGCGATGCGTTGTGATTCGCCTGAGATGGCATCAGCTCTATCAACGCTAGACCGAAAGCGACTGTTATTGGCATCGAAGGCGGCCCATTTAACGCGCAATCCAATGTCCTCCATACCTCCTTCAGTTGCACCCACTGCCAGAACATTTTTTGCGCTAGCCGGTGAAAACAGACTTTGCATATCAATAATTCGATTGCCGTCGATGTCTGCGCCACTATTTCCTGCTGCAAATAAAACAAGCGCATCAGGGTTTTGTTGAAGAAAACGGTCGGCCTCATAACAATCATCAGTGTAGCGACCATGAGCCTCGTCCCCCCACGCATTCACATGAATACGAGCACCAAATTCGCGAGCTTGCTCAAAAAGTTCACCAACATCTAACGGGCGACCACTTAGGTAATAACCACTTTTAAATTGATTGCTATATTCACTTTTAACTTCAACATATTGTTCAATAGACTGGAATACAAGCTGAGCCTCTGGTGCAACACCCTGGTGTAAACCAGAACTGCGTATACCACTACCCAACGCTAACCCCGCCACATGAGTGCCATGGCCACTATTTCGATCATCACTATCATTATTTGCCGCTACATTTTTCCAGCTATTATTTAATGGCAGGCTTATAATGGCTTTCACCCTGCCCTGAAAATCCGGATGTAAAGATTCATCATTCAATCCGCTATCAAGCCCGGTGTCAGCAACAGCAATCACCTGGCCCTTTCCTCTGAGTTCGCTGCCACCTATCGACATCGCGGGTCTGGCTACTGCAGTATTGAGATCTTCATTTGTACAAAGCTGTGTAGGTCGACTGTAGTCGGCAAGCTTAACGCCTGGAATTTTACGCAGGCGTTCTAAAGAATCGGTGTAACGTAAGCGCAACTTGTAATTCGAACTATCCAGTACCTCTACCTCTTGTGCTTCCAGGTCAGCTGTAACACGCGCACGATCTTCGCGACTAAAAAATATTAAGTCACAGGCATCGTCGGGCAAACCAGCTTGCTGCATTTTTTTCCGATCATGATCAAGCCCACGACTACAGTGAGATTCAAGATAAGGCGTTGCTGCGCAAATAAAGGGGAGAATTTTCTGTATTTTGGTTGAGCGCAACCTGTCAGGTAGTTCGACACAGATGCCATAAGGTGGGCACAAAAAACGACTTTTTATACCGTTTGCTTTAAGTTGCTGTAACCACAGGGTATCAATGGGGCCAATGAATTTAAGTAAAGTGTGCGGGTTATCTTTGTATTCAAACTCACCATCATTCAAACGAA
>CALZHD010000030.1 GCA_945787155.1 uncultured Gammaproteobacteria bacterium
GGCAAGACTTTGCTCGCCAGGGCATTGGCCGGCGAGGCAGGGGTTCCCTTCTATTCGATTTCCGCTTCCGAGTTCATCGAGGTCTTTGTCGGCGTCGGTGCCTCACGGGTCCGCAACCTCTTTACGGCGGCAAAAAAAGAACACTCCCAGCATCATCTTTATCGATGAGCTGGATAGTATCGGTCGTACCCGCGGCACCGGCCTTGGCGGGGGTAACGATGAACGTGAACAGACCCTCAATCAGATCCTCGCCGAGATGGACGGCTTTAGTGGCCACGAAGCGATCCTGATCCTCGCCGCCACCAACCGCCCCGATGTGCTCGACCCGGCACTCCTGCGCCCCGGCCGCTTCGATCGCCACATTACGCTGGATCTGCCGGAACGTAGTGACCGTGTCGCGATCCTCAAGGTGCACATGCGAAATTCCCCCATTGATGCTGACGTCGATCTCGACAAGGTCGCTGCCGGGACACCGGGGTTCTCCGGTGCCGACCTGAAAAACCTCGTTAACGAAGCCGCGATCCTCGCCGCACGCCATCGCGAACAGACCATCACCATGGCTGACTTCGATGAGGCACGCGACAAAGTCATGCTAGGGACGGAACGTAGCCTCGCGATACAACCCGAGGAACGCCATCGACTAGCAGTACATGAGGCGGGCCACACCCTGCTCGCCCACTTTCTGCCCCATAGCGACGCCCTTTACAAGGTCACCATCGTTCCTCGCGGTCACGCCCTCGGCAGCACCCATCAATTGCCAGACCATGAACGCCACACCCTGCCACAGGAATATTTACAGGACCGGCTTGCGGTCATCCTCGGTGGTCGTGCCGCAGAAAAAGCGCTGCTGGGTTCCTTAAGTTCTGGTGCCGATGATGATATCCACCAGGCAACAGCGATGGCTCGCGCGATGGTCTCGCGCTGGGGCATGTCGGAAGAAGTGGGACCTGTCGATCTACGCGAAAGTGAAGAGCACCCCTTCCTCGGTCGTGAAATGGCACAACCACGCCACTATAGTGAACATTCGGCAGAGGTGGTCGATGAGGCGACACGCCATTTGTTGATTGATGCGGAAAATAGAGCAAGCCAGGTCATCCACGACCACCGCAAAGCACTTGAGAACCTAATCGCTGCGCTTGAGGAGAATGAAACCCTCAACCGTGAACAGATAGAAGCCTGTCTTGGCCCCGCCATACTTCCTCCAGAAAAACCGGTGCGCCCTCTCTAAATAGTTGCGATCAGCAAAAAATGTAACTGCCGCATTTTCATTATCATTACAGATTTGTTTCAAGCCATTCTACTAAAACGAATAATTAGGTTTTTCTCATGGGAATAGGGTATAGTGTTTTTGCTTGCATTGGCTCAAGCTGGCTTTCTTAGAACACCACACGGCTCCTCTCTGAATCCTCATTGCGTCATCTGCACGCTATATATATTATAATTTAATTAAGTTTTGAGGACTTCACACAATGAATACCGGTACCGTAAAATGGTTTAATGAATCTAAAGGTTTTGGTTTTATCAGCCCACAGGATGGCGGCGATGATGTATTTGTACATTTTCGTGCAATCGTTGGTGATGGCTTTAAAACCCTGACCGAAGGTCAAACCGTAAACTACCAGGTTGAAACCGGCCCTAAAGGCCTGCAAGCTGCACAGGTTCAACCTCAGTAATAAATAGCTGTTACTACATAGCCCTGTCTATCAGGGCTATGTAGACTCTGAATACCGCCTGACTACCATTTCAGGCCATCGCTTTTACGATAGCATTCCAGATGCTACAAGGACATCACCATGAAAAAACTCTTTGTTGGTAACCTGCCCCCCTCAACCAATGAAACTGAGGTCACCGAACTCTTTTCGCAATTCGGCAAGGTGCGGTCGATTAAATTGGCAACCGATGTCTTCACCAGCAAGTGCAAAGGGTTTGGTTTTATTGAGATGGAAGGACATGAAGCACGTGCCGCCATTTCCGGCCTCGACGGCAAAGACTTCAGCGGTAAATCTTTGCGGGTAAACTTTGAAGAACCCAAAAAAGGACGTGGCGGTCGCCGCTAGGCGCTGCTTCATCAGGGGCGCTCTGCCTGGGGCCTATTGCCGGATCGATCTTCATTCATAACAAAGATCCTAATCACTTTTCCGACGGCACCCGGGCGACTACGCCAGCAATACCGCTCTTTTCCACGCTTTGCTCATTCCCGTAGCAAGCGGATTAAATCTTCGACTAAGCAACTGTCTGGCACTCTCATAATAGCCATACGGCATATTGCCGCCTTCCCTTTTTTTACCCAGTGCGTGATATGCTAAACCCACTGCCAGCAACCTGAAACACTCAAAAAGTACGCAGAGGGATTCGAGTGGAAGTTCACACCTTTCTTTTACATCTCTTGATCATCCTGCTTAGTGCACGACTGTTCGCAGAACTCGCCGTACGCTTACAGATACCCTCAGTCATCGGAGAACTCTTTGCGGGTATATTGCTGGGGCCGAGCATCCTCGGCTGGATCTCACCGAGTGAAGCGATCACGCTACTGGCAGAGATTGGTATTATCCTACTGCTGTTTGAAGTGGGGCTCGATACCGACCTGCGCCGCCTGATGCGCACCGGCATGAAATCTTTTCTGGTTGCCATAATCGGCTTTATTGCACCACTGCTGCTGGGATTTTCACTGGCTTACTGGCTCTTTGATCTACCCTTACTGGTATCACTATTTATCGGCGGCACCCTCACCGCAACCAGTATCGGCATTACCGTACGCGTACTCACTGATTTGAAACGACAGCACGGTATCGAAGGACAGATCGTACTCGGTGCAGCCGTTGTTGATGACATCCTTGGCGTAGTATTGCTGGCCATGCTCTATGAGTTTTCAGTGGTCGGCGATGTCAACATCATGAACACTGGCAAGGTGATGACCTTCATCGTCGCCTTTTTCTTTATCGCGCCGATCGCCGCAAAGCTGCTGTCGATTGCCATCAGTCACCTGCATGAACAGAGCGAGATTCCTGGCTTGATCCCCACCATGATCGTCTCCCTGGTACTGTTCTTTGCGTGGCTGGCACACACCCTTGGCGCCCCCGAACTGCTCGGTGGATTTGCCGCAGGGCTAGCACTGTCGCGTCGATTTTTCCTCCCCTTTGGCATCGCACTGCATAGCAACAAAAGATTTGTACGCCGCATTGAACAGGAGATGAAGCCGGTCATCCATCTCTTCACACCGATCTTTTTTGTGATGGTTGGACTGTCGCTCTCACTGCATGAAATCGACTGGAGCTCTCCCTTTATCTGGTTCTTTTCACTCAGCATGTTATTTGCTGCGGTTGTCGGCAAGCTACTGGGCGCCTTCATACTTAAGGTGCCAATGCGCATGCGCTGGATGATCGGCACTGCAATGATCCCACGTGGTGAAGTTGGACTGGTCTTTGCTGAACTAGGACGTGTCAGCGGCATTCTTAATAATGAAGTCTATGCTGGGATGATTATTGTGATTGCACTGACCACATTACTGCCACCCTTTATTATGAAATGGTATTACGGACGGTATCGCGATGAGATGCCTGCGGCAAAGGAAAAATAGAGGCTCCACTTCAACATGGTAACGATCTTGGTTTCCTTTTTCGACAGAAATACCAAACTCCGGTGTCCTTAAACCGGACTCCCCGGAGCAGCATGCTCTTCAGGAGCCCTATAGCTCAAATAGCTATTGTCCCAACGCCTAAGCTCCTGCAATTCGCGCACGCTAATCCCTGCATCAGAAACCAATTCTATCACTTGAAGATTTATACCTAAGCACTTTCCGAGTTGAGTATCTAAATCAATTTTATGCCTTTCATATTCATCATATACAACAGGATCATCATAATGATCGGCATCCATGAGTAAATAGATTTCAACTTCATACTCAACACCATCATTTACTTCTTCAAATGGGATGACTTTTATATAGATGTCACTAACAAGCGTCAGTCTTTTAATTATCTTTTCTATCTGGCCCTTTCTCACCTTCCACCGACGATCAAACTTATCTGGGAAAGCCGTCCTGATAAATCGTTTTGTTAACCAGGCCGAAATCATTTCTCTCTCGTCTTCTAACAGATAGCCTTCTGGTGAGTGCGAACGAAGAAGCTCTCGATCAACAAAAAAGCGTTTAAAAGGGAGAGCCCGAAACGTCTGCACCTTTCCATAAAACTCAGCCTTGAATTGAATTTCTCGCGAATTCTTTCCTCCTCCATATTCAGGAGCAGGGGTAGAATTAATGGAAATTAGGCGTAACACCTCAAAGAAGGGCTCACTATTGTAATCAGGATTAACTAAGTCACATGTCTGCGATATGACCAAAAAGACATCGTCATCTTCTAATAAGATGTGCGCATTAGCTGTAAAACCATCATCGAAAATATTGCGAATTACTGCTCCCTGCTTCCATCCTTGCGAAATAAGTAATTCACGCTCATCGATGGTCATTTGTTATGGCCTAATCAGCAGACCCAACAATACGCGTCAATTCTCGCCGATTTTTTTCTTTGTCAAGAGCGCTTGCTGTAGATTTTCCAGTGCGGCGTTTAGAACGATCCATACGTTCACACCTACGCTTCATGAGCTCGATGATTGTTGAAAACGCTAGCTCAATATCATCTAAAATCAACTCTTCATTCTCTAAAAGCTCAAGCAAAGAAGGGGCATTACCAAGAGGCTGACGTAGTAATGGCCCGGGTGAAAAGTGATACGGATTCATTTCCGAAAAACGATCTGCATATTCACACACCTGCTGTATCCGCAGCATAAATAGCTCGCGTGGTTCTTCACCTTCAAGCCATGTGTATACGCTCGGACGCGATGTTCTAAGTATCATTGCCAAATGGGAGACACTTACGCCAAACACATCTCTAATGCGTTCAATCTTTTCAGCAGTAGCTCTAACAAGAGCTTTATTCTCAAACTCATGCACATCAGACAATGGGATATAAACTGATTTCCAACCGGCATTAGTTTCAGCATACTTTAACTGAAGTTGACTTATTGTTGCACGGTGAGTCGCAACTGGCCATTCAGCAAAAGTACTTGTATTAAGCAAATCTGCAAACTGCCCCAAACTAGACGAACCACTAGCAAAGCGGTCGGTTAAATTCGCAGGCAGAAAACCATCCCTACAAGGATTATATCCTCGCTCTTCGTCTCGAACCCAGCCTTGTTCATATGATACCTGCATCATTAAGCCTCACTCCATAGCTGCCTTGCCTCAGGAGTAGTAGTCATCTTAAACGCATTTGAACTAGTTGTATGCATTGCCTTAAATTTTGCAATAATAACACTCGGATTAAATTCGGACTCTAAATGAACATAATGATCATAATCTATTAATCCAGCCGTTACACCTTCTTCTGGCTTCTTCCTCTCTAGAAGAGGGGCTTGTACCAAGTGGGTAGGAAAAAGATCCCCAGGCAATATATCAGCATCAACGCTTTGTCTGTGTCGAATAACAAGATCGCCATTTTCGGGCGTTCTATACCTAGTCACCTCTTCAAGCTTAAGAAAATCACAACCCGCTTCATCAAGTGAAATACTACCTAACTTTCCAGAAACTTGCTCGTCGACAGGTAGACCTTCACTAGGCAGAAGCAAATCGACATATCGAAGACCAAGTCGATTCACTTCAACATTTTCAGGAAGAATATCCGCCAATTTTGTTAAGACAAACTCTAGCCTACTAATAAAATTTTCAGATGTAGTATATGAAGTAGTGTGCAATATTAAACTTTCAGAGGCGAGAATAACCCCTTCTCTTTTTTCCTGATCGAACATGCTCCAGCGAACTAAATTTGATGCCATAGCATCATCTCCATCTTGCAACTGGATTTGACGAACTTGCTCAGTCACCGCATTAGGGTATCGGTCAAATATCGCTTGGTGGAAATCCTCCCAATGCGACCCCATTTTTGGCACACGAGTAAAAACTACTTGGGCAAGCACATAGATAAGCGGAGCATTAGGCAACTGACCAAGAGCGCTAGCCATACAGGCCTCCTGTAAACTCAGCATAAAGTAAGCGGCCACGCCGCCATCATTAATTATTATATCGGTTCGGGCTTGCAAAAACTTTACAGGTTATTTAACAAAACACTTTACATAGCAAGTGTTTCTGATCCCGAAAATCATGGAAATGAGCCAAAGCAGCATTAAATGGCCATAGGGCATATTTTTGATTCCAACAATCACTGACGACTGCATGCTTACTACCTTTTATCAACAATTCCCAGCCACGCCACCCACTCATCAAACAGTTCTTTATTAAGCGCAGCAACGGCAGAACGTGGCTCAAGGCTCACTGACAACACCGGTTCACCTTCGAGCGTCATCGAGTGACCACCGGCTTCGTGTAACACCAGTCCGGCAGCGCCATAATCCCAGATGCGTTGTCGACCATGCAGGTAGACGTGGCAACGCCCGGCAGCGATCCAGCACCACTCCAGTGCAACAGCACCGACGTTGCGTTGTGAGCTGAACGGCTTTTCATCAATGATTCGTATCACCAGTTCACGTGGTAGCCGCTTCAGGTCGATCATCGCGATTCCTTTGGCAAGTGGTGGCTCAGGTATACGCTGCCCAAGTGGTTCACCATTGAGCCATGAACCTTCACCTTTGATTGCAGTGAAACATTCCTCACGCATCGGGTCATAGACAACACCCAGCAACACCTCGCCATCTTTAAGCAACGACAGTGATACCGCACAGAATGGCACACCGCCCGCAAAGTTGCTGGTACCATCGACCGGGTCAAGACACCATACCCCTTGTCCTTTAGTATTGAGCAGTGCGATCTGTTCTGATTCCGTCATCTCTTCACCCACGAAGAGATATTCCGGCCACTGTGCTTTTAATGCACTTTCAATCGACTGCTGTACCGCACGGTCCGCCTCGGTGACGATGCTGCCATCGACTTTATACTCGCGTGCGCTGTGGGTAAAGCGCGGCATCAACTCCTGCTTTGCGGCATTGATGACAATCGCCTCAACCACTTTTAACGCTGGCAATGACGCACTCATCCCTTTGTACTCAGCGCCGCGTTATCAAACGTGATGCCATTCCAACCATGAATCATAAAATTACGAATATTAACGTGGTCGTTACCCTCGGGGTGTTGCAACACATCAATACGATAATAGTCACCAAAGCAGTTTAGCGTTTGTTCCTCGTTTAGTTGCAATAACTTACCCAATGCAAAGATCTTGCATGAGCCTTCGTTACTACCGGCTTCATTGATCGCCTGTTCATCACCTGAGCCATTGATAAAACGGGTCGGCGTATAATCGAAGTGGCTATCGATCAACGTCATCGTATCGCTGAAGGCAATTGCTTCGGGTGTATTGGTTAGTTTATTGATAAATGCTTCCACTGACATTTTAATTTTCTCTATCTGTATATTTTAATAGAAAGCCTCTGGCGTAACCCAGAGCCCAGTCTACCTGAATGGTTACTAGATTCCGGCCTTCGCCGGAATGACGTCATAAGGATTTTTTCTGTTTATTTTCGTTTTAATCCAGCAAAGGCCGCAGCCATTGCGGTCTGTTGTTTGGGTGGTTGTTTTTGCTGCGCTGGCTTTCTGTTGGATGACGGACGTGAGCGTTCCTGTTTCGGTGGTGCACTGTCGTCACCTGCCGTCTTCATCGTCAACGCGATGCGTTTGCGGTTTAAATCAACCTCGATAACTCGCACCTTAACCACTTCACCCGCCTTGACCACGCTGCGTGGATCACTGACAAACTTGTCCGCCAGTGCCGAGATATGAACCAGCCCATCCTGATGAACACCGACATCGACAAAGGCACCAAAGGCAGTGACGTTGGTGACGACCCCTTCGAGCATCATTCCCTCTTTAAGGTCACTTAGTTTTTCGACGCCCTCTTTAAAGCTGGCGGTGACAAACTCGGGACGCGGGTCACGACCTGGCTTATCCAGTTCGGCAAGGATGTCCCGTATCGTCGGCTCACCAAACTTTTCGTCGGTAAACGCTTTGGGGTCGAGCCTTTTCAGTAACGCACTATCACCGATCAATGTACGCACATCCCCTTTATTAAACGCGGCGATACGTTCTACTACCGGATAGGCCTCGGGATGTACCGCTGAACCGTCGAGTGGATTTTTGCCATCCATTACGCGTAGAAAACCGGCAGCCTGCTCATAAGCCTTGGGGCCAAGACGCGAAACCTTTAACAGGGTCTTGCGATCATCGAAGCGGCCGTGCTGATCCCGATAGTCGACGATGTTCTGCGCCAGCGTACTATTGAGCCCGGCGATGTTGGCCAGCAGTGCTGCCGATGCGGTATTCACATCGACGCCGACGGCGTTGACACAATCCTCGATCACCGCCTCCAGACTGCGCGCCAGACGCATCTGACTCACATCGTGCTGGTACTGACCGACGCCAATCGCCTTCGGCTCGATCTTGACCAGTTCGGCGAGTGGATCTTGCAGACGGCGCGCAATCGAGACCGCGCCACGTATCGAGACATCGAGATCCGGGAATTCACGTGCCGCGAGTTCCGATGCCGAATAGACCGACGCACCCGCCTCGGAGACCATGATTTTAGTCAGACGTAGATCGCTATGTTGCTTGATCAGATCGGCGGCAAGCTTATCGGTCTCGCGTGATGCGGTACCATTACCGATGCTGACCAGATCGGCATGATGTTTCTTCGCCAAAAGTGCCAGCGTGTGGATCGATTGATCCCACTGATTCTTCGGTGCGTGCGGATAGATGGTGGCGTAATCAACCAGTTTACCGGTGTTATCCACCACCGCGACTTTCACACCAGTACGCAGACCGGGGTCGAGGCCGATGGTGGCACGCGGTCCAGCCGGCGCAGCCAGCAACAGGTCTTTAAGGTTGCTGGCAAAGACATTGATCGCATCGAGTTCACTCGCCTCTCGCAGCCGCTTTTTCAACTCCAGATCAACATGCATCGAGAGCTTCACGCGCCATGTCCAGCGCACGGTATCCTGCAACCAGCGGTCAGCGGCGCGCCCTTCATCTTTGATGCCAAAGCGGACTGCAATCTTGCGTTCGCCACTGGTCGGCTCACGCTTCTCTGTTGCTAGCTCATCATCGGGAATCACCAGTGCCAGCCGCAGAATACCTTCGCTACGACCACGGAACATCGCCAGCGCACGATGCGATGGAATATCTTTAATCGCCTCACGCTTATCGAAATAGTCGGCGAACTTCGCCCCTTCGTTTTCTTTGCCCGCGACGACAGTGGCGTGCAACTGACCATTATCCCAGAAATGCTCGCGCAGCTCGCCTACTAGCTCGGCATCTTCGGCAAAGCGTTCCATCAATATCTGACGCGCTCCATCCAGTGCTGCAGCGGCATCGGCGACACCCTTATCCGCGTCAACGTAGTTGGCAGCGGTTTCTTCAGGGTCAAAGGCTGGATCAGAAAAGAGTAAATCAGCCAGTGGTTCAAGTCCTGCTTCACGGGCGATCTGCGCCTTGGTGCGACGTTTGACCATATAGGGGCGGTAGAGATCTTCGAGGCGCATCTTGGTATCTGCTTCGAGAATCGACTGCTTCAGCGCCGGGTCCAGCTTGCCCTGCTCATCGATCGCCTTCAGTACCGTGGTACGGCGCTCATCGAGTTCACGCAGGTAGGTCAGACGCTCATCCAGCAGTCGCAGCTGCGTATCATCAAGGCCGCCGGTCACCTCTTTACGGTAACGGGCGATAAACGGCACCGTGTCTCCCCCATCCAGCAGCGTAATCGCCGCCTTTACCTGCGCCTCTCGGGCATTCAACTCAGTGGCAATCCGCGCCTCGATCGTAACCATGCTACTCGACATACAACAAGCTTCCTCAACAGCGATAAAGGAGCGCATTATACGTGAGTCGAACTCACTTGGGCGGGGAGTCGCGCCGAAATTAATCTATCCGAATCAACCTATTTGTGGTGGCAAGGCACGTCTTTTAAACAGGCGCCGGTGAGCGCCTGTTATTACCAGTATTAATCGTGGGGCCAAAGCCAATGCCAGTGCATCGACCATCACATACCAGACCGCCACGCCACTCGGTGGGTTGCCCTGTGGCAGCCCTAACACCGGATCGTAAACCGCCCAGTACCAGGTGCCGCTCCAGGTGCCGACGACCTCCAGCCACGTGGTGATAAAAAATGCACCAAGATAGACCAGCGGTGAGCGACCTTTATAGAGACAGTAGACAAAGATCGCGAATAACAGTGCACCGCCGGTATCGCCTCGCTCAGCAATCAACAGCCCCCATAACGACCACACACCACCAATAGCCAGCACCAGCCAGGTGACCTGCTGTCGATAATTGATAAACAGTCGACTACGCGCCATCACCACTGCGGTCAAGTAGACCATGCCGTGGCCGGGTGGCACGTATGCGGGGACATTCTCAAAACGGTAGATGTAGGCGCCAAGATAGACGGAGGCAAAGTACTCACCGAGGGTGGCAAAGGCGATCGCGACCAGCACCTGCATGCGCACGGCCGTGCTTTCACCCAACAACATGAGACCGAGAAAAAGCCATGCACACAATCCCATCGTGTGCTGCAGCGCAATATTGGCACTGGCATCAAGGTAGAGCGCCAACGCGACAAAAAAGAACGCGCTGCCAATAATGGCAGTGTCACGCCCGTCGTCAATTGCATCTGTCAGTAACCGCGCCATCTCTTCTCCAATGTGGAAAATAGTCGTGCAACACCCAATAGATCAGTGGATAAACTACCGCAAAACCACTCTTGTCACCACTATCGAAATAATTATTTTGCAGCGTGATGCCATTGCCCTAAAATGACAGTCATATTTATCAACCGATGGTTTTTGTACCATAATGAAATCAAGCCCTTGTTTACGCCTGTTCACTATGACTATAGCGGCACTCCTGCTTAGCGCCTGCACCACTGTGCAATTTGGCCATGACTTTGATATCAACGCCTTTGAAACAAAGGTAGAACGCAATGTCTCCACCCAAGCGGATGTTAAAGCGTGGCTCGGCGCCCCTGGTAGCCAGGGCTTTGCGGTGACTGCCACCGGCGAACGCCATGAGAAGTGGGGATATTTCTACGGTAATGGCAAACTGCCCAGGCTAAACAATGCAACATTGAAGATCCTTGAGGTTGAGTTCAACCAGCAAGGGATTGTGCAGAGTTACAACTGGTCAGAATAACCCCATTCCATCGATAGAAAACACTATGGCCGTTCGCATCTTCAATCTGCGCGGTGTTCCGGACGATGAGGCCGAGGATATTCGTGAATTATTACAACAAGATAACATCGATTTCTACGAGACCCCTGGCGGCAACTGGGGGATGTCTGTGCCGTCACTCTGGTTGCACGATGAATCGCTGGAACCACGCGCCAGGGCATTAATCAGCGCCTATCAAAAAGAACGCCAGGTGAAGGCAAAAGCGGAATATGCTCGACAGAAGGAGAGCGGTAACAACCGCACGATTTTCGACAGCATTCGGGAGAACCCACTGCGCTTTGTGATCTATATGATCATCATTTGCGGCCTGCTGTACCTTTCAACGGTGCCGTTTATTGATCTTGCAAAAGGGGAATAACGCCGGCACCTTGCACAGCATACCGGCGGAGGCTTCTGCTAAATTGACGGTTTAACCATGCGTGACGCAGGGTTTGCCCCAATGACGCTCCCTAACAATCCCAACATCCCCAACAACATCAAGGCAAACGAGGACGGCTCTGGAACGGCAACCATGGCAGGCGGAAAATTTGCGCTGCCCGGCGTACCATAATTTTGCGGATGATACGCATTTCCGCTTGAATCATCAGTTACCCCCCAACTGCTACCCTGATTATTATCCAACAGGGGATCCAGTAGGGCAATTGAGCGTCCAGATGCGGCTGGAAATGCAAGTGCGGCGCTGTATACCACACTATCGACAATTTCATCGGCCAGGTTCTTTATCAATAACTCATCCGCCCTATTTGCCAACGAAATATTTCCACCATAATTGTAGTCAAGGGTAAGCCCGCCATTCAAGCTTACATCACTGTTTCTCCCCAGCAGCAGGTAGTCCTGCGGTCCAATAACGAGCGCTCTCGAAATCACATGGCGCTGGCCATCAAGATCAGCAATGGTCCAACCTTCAAGATCGACTGAAAAAAGATCAGAATTATAGAGTTCAAACCATTCACCACGGCTGTCGGATACTCCGGCAGGGTCACGCATCATCTCATTGATGATAATCCCGGCACTGGCACACCCCACATTAAATAATAATGAAAGATAACAAATAGATAACAGTAGTATTTTCATACTCACCCTCCTTGGCTCGGTCCACTACAAAAATAAAATACAGAAATAACAACTACTGAAGCCCACATCCTGTGGTGCCTCTTGGTGCAATCATATTGTGGTCTACGCTGAGTATCAAATAATTTGCACTGTAAATTATTACAGCTTCATCACGATCATCACATCAAGCCTTCCGAAAACATCTGTTTCGAATGACGCCACCTCAAATCACCTCTTTTCCGCTGAGGCTAGCAAAAAGCGCTAAACATATTGCTGGAAGCGGCCGATATATGATGTACGCGAAGTAAATAATATTAATCAGTTACCCAGGGATACGGGGGATATTTGTTGATTTTTACAGGACCCTGGCTCACTGAAAAAACAGATCATGACAAGCATTAACTTCATCAAATCGCTACCTTATTTACGCAGCCTCACTGGCTGTCTGTTGCTACTGCTCGCCTCACAACCAGCATTAGCATTTAACTTTACGACCAACGATACATCAGACACCGTAGACAGCACCCCTGGCGACGGTATTTGTGAAACGGCTCTTGCCAATGGCATCTGTACGCTTCGCGCCGCCATTCAGGAAAGCAACGCATGGCCTGGTAAAGACTCAATTCACATCGCAGCAGGCACTTACACACTATCATTAACGGGTACCGACAACACCGCTGTTGCCGGCGATCTCGATATCACAGAAGCACTGTCGCTACGCGGTGCCGGTGAAAGCGTGTCGATCATCGATGCCGCTGATATCGATCGCGTACTGGACATTCATAACGTCGATGTTCAGATCGAAAATTTAACCATTCAAAACGGACAAACTATTGGTATCGAAGGTGGTGGCATACGTAATGTCTTCGGCGCACTAACGATTCGAAACAGCACACTGAATAGCAATGAAACCACTGGTTTTGGCTTTGGTGGTGGCGCAGTCTATAACATTGGCCCCTTAGTCATTGATAATACTACGATTACCAACAACAGATCTTCTCGCGGTGGTGGCATACTCCACTTCAGTAACAATATGACCATCAGTAATAGTCGCATCAATACCAATACGGCGGACCTCGGTGCCGGCAGTGGTGGCGGTATCTTCATACAGTCAGATGGCATCAGCAGCATCACCAACACCACCATCGACGGCAATATTGCCGCACTCGGCGGTGGTGGCGGCATCTACTCTGTCTACGGCTTTAACCTGACAAACAGTACTATCAGCAACAACCAGGCACTGCTGGTGGGCGGTGGCGGCATCTATGATATTAATTTAGGACCACTCACCATCACCAACAGTACGATTACTGGCAATGATGGCACGGGTAATGGTGGTGGCATTCAGGTGAGGAAAGGCAACACTGAAATCGTTAATAGCACGATCTACAACAACAGGGTCTTTGGAATACATGATGTCGGCCAGGAGACCTACAATGGTCATGGTGGTGGGCTCTACGTGCCGAGCGGCTACGATGTCATTCTCACCAACACCATCATCTCTGGCAATACTGCTTCAGTGCTTGTCCCGGCAGGTGCCAACTGTTATAGCCAGAGTGATGGCGGGACATTTTCTGCCATTCAAACCATCTCTGAAAACACCATCTCAAATGATAGCACCTGTGAACTCACTGGCAGCGGCGATCAACCCAATACTAATCCCAGCTTAAATGCCACATTAGGCACTAACGGTGGGGCCACGCTGACACATTCAATCCCATTTTCAAGCACCGCGGTAGATCAGGGAATCAACACTGGCTGCCCCACTACAGACCAGCGCGGCTTCCCTCGCCCAGTCAATGTTACCTGTGATATTGGTGCGTTTGAATATGACCCGACGCCCTCTGTTGCTGACCTCGGCGTGACGCTTGAAGAGACGATGGATCCTGCTGTAAAAGGCGGCGCGCTTACTTACAACATCATCGTTACCAATCATGGGCCAGACACCGCCAATAACGTAGTCCTCACTGACCTTCTGGATGCAGGCGTCACTTATGTCTCCGATACAGCTGCATGTACAGGCGCACCAGCGCTGAGTTGTACTCTGGGTATTATCAATGCCGGCAGCAGTCAAACAGTCTCTGTCACCGTGACTGCCAATACCATTGGTCAGATCAGTAATACCGCTTCTGCCTCAGCAACCGAGGGCGACCCCAATGCCAGTAATGATAGCGCCACTGAAACCACCGTCGTCAGCGGTAACAGTGATCTGAGTGCCACCATCACCGACTCTGTTAGTCCGGGCTCGGCAACCGCTAATGTTTCGATGAGTTATACCGTCACTATCACTAACAATGGGCCCGACACCGCCAGCAACGTGACACCCGCTATCCAGTTTGATAGCAATATGTTAGTGGGCTCCGCCATTCCGACAGTGGGAAGCTGTAGTACCATCACCCCTTCAGGGCTCCTGGTCTGCGACCTTGGTGACATGCTCAATGGTGCCTCTGCCAGCATTACCATTCAGGCGACTCCGCTGCTATCTGGCGCTATCACTAATACTGCATACGCGACTTTCAGTGGCTCAGATTCAAACATGGCAAACAACACCGCCTCAATCATCACCACTGTCACCCCCGATGCAACACTCACTATCACCACGATTGATGCACCAGACCCTGCATTTCAGAATGCGGATATATTTTATAGTTTTACTGTCGCCAATAGCGGGCCCTCAACGACCAACAACACTCAACTCGTCGTCACCTTCCCGGCTGGCGTCTCGTTAAGCCCAGCACCCGGCGCATCTCCATCAGGCTGCGCTGGTGCGGGTACTGTCACCTGCAGTCTCGGCAGCATTACGGGCGGTCTTCGCAAGACGATAACACTGGTCGCCATTGCCAGCTCGCAAGGCTTGATTTCAGTAAACGCCTCTGCCACAAGCGATGAAACACCGATCGCTGTGGTCGCCAACGAATTGACACTCATCAATCCGCCGGCGACCCCAACACCCCCAGATGCCGACCTGTTGGTTACGATGATTGATGCTGCTGACCCTGTCGTCGTCGGTAACAGCGTCACTTATAATGTCACAGCGACCAATAATAATGGACCAAATGTCGCGCAGAACGTCATTATCACGGTCTCATTACCCTCATCCGCCGCATTTAGCTCCGCATCACCTGGCTGTACTCATAGCGGTGGCGTCGTAACCTGTAGTATTGGCGCCCTTGCCGTCGGTGTTTCTGCTGCCGTCAGTATCACCGCAAGCACCTCAACGATTGGCATCATTAGTGCGTTTGCAACGGTCAGCGACAGTATCGGTAATGATCCAGCACTCTCCAACAACACTGTTTCGCAAAGTACACAGGTCAACGCCTCTGGTGGCGGCACAGCGGCATCTCGACTCAACAGTGGCGGCGGCGGGAACTATGCCATGAGTGAACTTGGCATATTGCTATTCATCACCATTATGTTATTGATCAGGCGACGTTGGACGACTCGGTGAAGCAGGATCTCTCCTGAGATTCACCCACTTCATCGCAGAAAATTTCTCTACACTTACCATAGTAATCAGTTGGCTTGTTCAGTATATTAATATATACTGAACTGCATGGAAAAACGAAACGAAAATAAACGCTACATCACGGCGTCGCAAAACCTGCGCTCAATCTCTCATCCTTTGAGATTGGCGGTATTGTGCGAATTGACCAAAGGCCCTAGAAATGTCACCGAGCTACTATCAGTAACTGGAGTATCTCAGCCTAACCTGTCACAGCACCTGGCAAAATTACGTATGTCAGGGGTCGTTAATAACGAACGTCGCAATCAACACGTCTACTACAGCATTGCCAGCCCCGTGATTACCGACGTAATCAAGAACCTGCGCAGTATCTACAAGCTCAGCATAAAATAAGTCAGCTGGAGTCTTTCCCTGCGACTGACCCTACCATCTTTACTTCAACAGCGATGCCCAATCATGGGCCAGATCACCGACCACAATAAAATGTGGGTTGAGCAGCGATGACTTTGTGTTGTAACGCAACGGCTGCAAGCTAAGATCCAATAATCGCCCACCTGCCTGCTCTACAATACACTGCGCCGCCGCTGTATCCCACTCCGAGGTCAATCCGAAACGAGGATAGATATCAGCTAATCCTTCTGCCACCTTGCATGATTTCAAAGAGCTCCCCAGCGTTACTTGCCGGTGCTCCCCTAGTCGAGCAATAAAACCCTTGAGCGCCTCACTTCCATGAGAACGACTCGTCGCGACGATGATGCAATCAGCATCACATGCGCGCGTTTTGATAGGCAAAGGGACGCCACCTACTGGCTGCTTAAATGCACCACCCCCACGAACTGCAAAATAGGCGAGGCCACTTTCCGGCACGACAATCACCCCGAGCACGGGTTCTCCTGCCTCAATCAACGCGATATTGACTGTAAATTCACCATTACGCTTGATGAACTCTCGCGTACCATCGAGTGGGTCAACCAGCCAGTATCTTTGCCAGGTAGAACGCACCTCAAACGATATTTCAACAGACTCTTCCGACAATATCGGGATATCTGGGGTCAACCTCGAAAGGCCGGCAACGATTGTATCGTGGGCCGCCATGTCCGCATCAGTCAGTGGCGTCTGATCGTCCTTGTGCTCAATCTTAAACCCTGTTTCATAAATAGCGAGGATCTGCTGCGCGGCAGCATGTGCCACAGTGAGCACCTCAGACAACAACTCTGCCGCCCAATGATGATGTTCAGTCATCAGACTTCTGCTTTTTCATCATCAGATCACGCACCATATAGAGCGCCGCAATACTGCGCGCCTCAGTACAATCATCACGTTGCAGCAACTCATCCAGTTGTGATAGTCGCCACGGCACCACTTCAATCGCTTCCGGCTCATCACCCGGCAGTCGTTGTTCATACAAATCTTCCGCAAGCACAATATGTGTCTGCTGACTGGAATAACCGGGTGCAGATGTCAATGCCATTAACAGAGTCAACTGCCTCGCCCCATATCCCACCTCTTCCATCATCTCGCGGTCAGCAGCCTTTATTATATCTTCACCCTGCTCAATTCGACCCTTTGGCAATGCCAATTCATAACGATCGACACCAGCAGCATATTCTCGAATCAACAACACCGTCTCAGCATCCATCATCGGCACTGCCAACACCGCACCTGACGAGTTAGTTTTAAGGCGCTCGTAGTGAGTAATAACGCCATTTGAAAATTCCAGCTCGAGCGCTTCCACATGAAAAAGACGCGTTTTGACCACCGATTTAACATTCAATATTTGTGGTTTTTTAGGCATCGCCGATCCTTTATCATAACGGTCTATTGGTATTACATTACCATCACTCATCTCAATTTCAACAACATAGAGTGCCAACAATGGTCAACTGGGACGACATTCAAAATGTGCTGCTCGATATGGATGGCACTTTACTCGATCTACATTTTGATAATTACTTCTGGCGTGAGCATCTGCCAACGCGTTATGCAGAAAAACACGGCATAAATCTTGCCGCAGCCAAATCAAGCCTTTTTCCACGCTTTGAAAAAGTCCAAGGCACCATGCAGTGGTACTGCCTTGATTACTGGTCTGAAGAACTCGAAATGGACATTATCACTCTCAAAAAAGAGGTCGCTCACCTGATCGCCATGCACCCCCATGTGATTGATTTTCTCCGTACAATGCGCCGTACCGGCAAACATATTGCACTGGTCACCAACGCGCATCAGCATAGTCTGGCGCTAAAGATAAAACATACCAGTATTGGTGAATATCTTGATGCCGTAATCTCTTCGCATAGCATCGGCCTCCCTAAAGAGAACCCGGAATTCTGGCTAAAATTACAGAAACAACTCCCATTCAAACCCGAGTCAACATTGCTAATCGACGATAACACCGCCGTATTGCAATCCGCAAAGACCTTTGGGATTGCCCACCTGCTCGCTGTTAAACACCCTGACAGTAAACGGCCCGCTACTGACAGCGGCGAATTCAGTGCGATCCAGAGCTTTCTCGATATCATGCCACTTAGTGCAGCCTCATAGCCTACTGCCCCCAGCGCTTGTATCTTTTTTTACAGTATTTCAACAGCGCATCGTATCCATCAAAAAACAGCTCGAACCCTTCTTCAGCAGACTCATCGAATTCACAGTAATCATTGGTATATTCGCGACAGACTTGAGGGCGCGTATCATAAATCCCGCACATACCGCCTTTTTGCAAATGGGTGCAAGGATTGTTGATCAATAAAAACCAGCCATCTTCATCCTTGTACAACTGCACATCACGGTGTGCCAACTGCCACAACATGTGATCAAAATCCTGTTTAGAGCGCGGGGTATCGACCTGCTGTGTAATGTACGTACAGCACTTTGAATTGGTACAATAGTTACACTTGGTCTCCGGCGTCATATCTTCCGGAATAATTGGAATCGTCTTTCTGCCCATAATTTAAGCGCACACCCTCTATGATTTTACCAACACAATGTAATTGTGAACGAAGTCTCCGTAGAATAACAGTGCTACTGCAACTACATCGGCTCAAATTACTACAACATACAGATACAGGTAACACGGCGTGATAAACATTCTAACCGCATTACCCTGCGAAGCACGGCCGCTGATTGAGCACTATCGGCTGCGTGGGAATGCACGCCATAGTGCATTCCGCTGCTATCAAAATGATGAAGTACAATTACTTATCTGTGGCATTGGAAAACTAGCAGCAGCGACTGCAACCGCATACCTGGCGGCGTCAGAACCTCAACGAAGTTATGCCTGGCTCAACATCGGCATCGCTGGCCATGCCACAAAACCCATAGGTGAAGCAGTGCTTGCAAATAAAATCATCGATGCCGCGACTGGACAGCAATCGTTCCCTGGTATTGTGATGCCGATCCCCTGTGCCAGTGAGACGCTAACTACCGTTGATAAACCCGAGCCGCACTACCGCGAAACCTCGATGGTTGATATGGAGGCCAGTGGGTTTTATGCCGCTGCCAGTCGCTTTCAGAGCTGCGAGCTGATTCACGCGCTCAAGATTATTTCTGACAATCAACATCACAACACAGACAATATCTCAGAAAATAGAGCGATTGCCCTCATCAACGACAACATCATCACCATTGAGTCAGTCATTAATGAGCTGCGACAACTGGCCGCAGAACTAGACAGTATCAAACAAACACCTGCAGAGATTTACGCCTTTATGGAGCAGTGGCGCTTTACCACCTATCAACAAAATGAACTGCGCCTTTTATTACGACGTTGGCATGCACTGACGCCAGCGATGCCACCTGCCCCCCATGATTTTACTGAATATAATAATAGCAAAGCAGTACTCGCTGCGATCAAAGGTCGCCTCGATGCCCAACCGATTCGTTTTGATGAGGCTAACAAATAATGCATCAGGTCATCTATATTGAAGAAGCGGTGGCAGACCACCCTCGTACAAAATCGATCTGTGCACGTTTTCCTAAAGCCACCAAGGTCTACTGCAAACACTACGGCGAGATCTTTAATCGCAAGGCGCAAAATTTCCGTCTGCAAAAAAAACAACCGGCATTGATCCTAGCCCATAAACATACAAAACACGTACTTGATGCCCCGGATGGTTATGGGGTCGGCGGTCGACGTAATTATTATTTCTCGCACATGCTCAACTGCCTCTATGACTGCCGTTACTGTTTTCTACAGGGCATGTACCGTTCTGCTAACTATGTAATATTTGTGAACTACGAAGATTTCCAACAGTCCATTGTTGCTACCGCACAGCAACATCCAAATGAAGAGCTATGGTTCTTCTCCGGCTATGACTGTGACAGCCTTGCCTATGAACCTGTCACTGAATTTACCAAAGAATTCCTTCCCACCTTCAGACAGCTGCCCAATGCACACCTTGAACTGCGCACCAAAAGCCTGCAAATTCGTACCTTATTAAAATCAGAGCCGATCAAAAACTGCGTGGTGGCCTATAGCTTCACACCAGACGAGATCTCACAGGCACTGGAACATGGCGTACCCGCTGTCGAAAAGCGCATCGAAGCCATGGTCAAACTACAACAACACGGTTGGCGCCTTGGTCTGAGATTTGACCCGATGATTTACCAGCAAGGATTCGAGCAAATCTATCAACGTCTGTTTGAGCAAATCTTTTCGCGCCTCTCAACCAGCGGCATCCACTCTGTCAGTCTCGGAACGCTACGGACCCCAAAGGCGTTTCACCAGAACATGGTCAATCTCTACCCCAAAGAAAAACTCTTCGCTGGCAGGTTCGAAGAAAACTGCGGCATGATTACGTATCAAAAAGAACTGGAGCAGCAGATGACTGAATTTTGCCATGATCAATTGATGCAGTATATTCCACAGAGCCTCTTTTTTGCCTGCACCCCCCCGGAATAATCATGAACACTAGACAGCGAAAAATTATCATTACAGGTGCGAGTTCTGGCATCGGTCGCGCCACTAGCGAACGGCTCTTGAGTGATGGTCACTACGTCATCGGGATCGCACGCGATTTCAGTAAATTTTCATGCAGCAATCAATCCTTCACAGCCGTTGCGCTAGATCTCGAAGCGGTCGAGTCACTCCCTCAACAACTGCAACAGCTGGCAAAAGAACATCATGATATTGATGCCGTCATCTGTTGCGCAGGGCGTGGGCAGTTCGGCTCACTCGAAGAGTTTTCGTATCAACAGATTCGCTCACTGATCGATCTTAATTTTATCAGCCAGGCCTATGTTGCACGCGCCTTTTTGCCGATCTTAAAGCAACAAGGACGCGGTACACTCATCTTCATCGGCTCAGAAGCCGCGCACAGAGGAAGCCGCAAGGGAAGCATCTATTGCGCCAGTAAATTTGCCGTGCGTGGGCTTGCCCAGGCCTTGCGTGATGAGTGTAGTAAAAGCGGTGTCTCCGTCAGTATCATCAACCCCGGCATGGTCAAAACTGAGTTCTTCAATGAGCTGCCCTTCACCCATGGCAATGAAGAGGATAATTACCTGTTAGCAGAGGATGTTGCCGATGCCATTGCGTTAATCATCAATGCACGTGGCAGTACTGTGCTAGATGAAATAAATCTTTCGCCACTCAAGAATGTGGTACAACCTAAATCATCAAATTAGTGTAGTGCCCGGAATAAAGCGGGCACTACACTGGACATACTAAAGACTACGATCAAATTCCTTCACAAAACGCGCATCAAATGCTTCACGGGTAAAGTGATGCTGCTGCGTACCGTGATGTTCGATTTTAATACCACCCGCCAGTGATGCAATGCGGCCGGTCGTCTCCCAGTCCATCTCATTCATCAAGCCATACAGCAACCCCGCACGATAGGCGTCACCGCAACCGGTAGGGTCGGCCAGCTGAGCAGTATTGATCGATGGAATATCGATGCGCTTATCTTTGGTATAGATATGCGACCCTTGACCGCCCAGTGTCACGATCAATGCCTCGACGCGCTCTGCAATCTCATGCGCTGACTTGCCGGTGCGATCCTGTAGCAGCTGCATCTCATAATCATTTACTGTGACCCAGGTCGCCTGTTCAACAAAGCGCATGAGGTCTTCACCGTCAAACATCGGCATTCCCTGGCCGGGATCAAAAATAAATGGGACACCCGCTTCCTCAAATTCTTTTGCATGTTCAATCATGCCGTCACGCCCGTCTGGAGAAACAATACCGATGGTTGCATCTGGCGCATCGGCCACATGGTTTTCATGTGACATGCTCATCGCACCGGGATGAAACGCAGTAATCTGATTGTCATCCAGATCCGTGGTAATAAAGGCCTGGCCGGTATAACTATCGTTAATCACCTTGATGTGATCACGACTGATGCCACACTTGTCCATCCAATCGGCATAGGGGGCAAAGTCGTTACCGACCGTCGCCATCGGCAATGGCTCGCCACCAAACAATTTTAAATTATAGGCGATATTGCCAGCACAGCCACCAAACTCACGGCGCATATCAGGCACCAGAAAGGAGACGTTCAGCATATGCACCTTATCGGGCAGGATGTGACTTTTGAATTTGTCATGAAACACCATGATAGTGTCGTAAGCATAAGAACCACAAATCAGTGCAGACATTGTATTTCCTTTTATTAAATAAAATTTCAGTGTTAAAAAATATCCTGGCTAGCCAGCGATCACCAACAGCCACACAACGAATACATTTATTATTGCGATCAATACTGCTGCCGAGCCAACATCCTTGGCACGCCCGGAAAGCTCATGTAATTCGCCACCAAAACGGTCTACCACTGCTTCGATCGCCGAATTAGTTAATTCCGCAATCAACACCAATAGCATGCTGCCAATCAGCAGTGCAGACTCAACACCACTTTCAGCCAACCACAATGCAATTGGCGTCAATACAAAAAATAAGTATAGCTCCTGCCGAAATGCCGCCTCGTTTTTGAACGCCGCCTGGAGCCCTGACCATGAATAGCCAGCGGCATCGATAATACGCGCTATCCCCGTTTTATTCGGTTTGCTCACGCGGCTGCCACACGATATCGAGTTCACGTGCCGCGCGCACATCATCAAGCCTGCGTGATGGCAGGGTATAAGGTGCCCCCTTGACCATCTCGGCCTGGGTCTCTGCTTCATGCTGGATCTTTGCCATGGCATCGATAAAGCCATCAAGCGTATCTTTATCCTCGGTCTCGGTTGGCTCGATCAGGAAACACTCTGGTACCAACAATGGAAAGTAGGTGGTGGGCGCGTGGTAGCCATAATCCAACAGGCGTTTCGCAAAATCCATTGCCGACACATCCAGCGTCTTCGCCTGACGTTTTAAAGTCACGATAAATTCATGGGTTGCCCGTCGCGATGGAAACGCGAGATCAAACCCCTTTTTCTGTAACTCTGCCATCATGTAATTTGCATTCAGCGTCGAATACTCTGCGATACGCGGCATCCCTTCTCGTCCCAGCAGGCGCGCATAAATATAGGCACGCATCAACACGCCAGCGTTTCCAGCAAAGGCCGACAGGCGACCGATACTCTGTGGGCGATCCTTTTTTGTCAGCCAACGGTACTGCTCACCATCATAGCCCACCATCGGAACCGGCAAGAATGGGATCAGACGATCACTCACGCCGACGGGGCCAGCACCCGGGCCACCACCACCATGCGGTGTCGAGAATGTCTTATGCAGATTCATGTGAATCACATCAAACCCCATATCACCGGGGCGCACCTTACCCAGGATCGCATTGAGATTAGCGCCATCGTAATAGAGCAGACCACCTGCATCGTGAACGACCTTCGCAATCTCTTTGATACGACGCTCAAACACGCCCACGGTCGATGGGTTGGTCAACATAATCCCCGCCGTCTGCGGTCCAAGCGCAGCCTTCAGTGCATCGATATCGATATCGCCATCTGCTTTGGTTGGGATCTCTTTCACCTTATAACCGCACATCACCGCTGTCGCTGGATTGGTACCGTGTGCCGCATCGGGGCAGATCACCTCGCAGCGCGCGGTGTCGCCACGCGCATCATGATAGGCACGAATCATCGCCATGCCGGCAAACTCGCCCTGAGCACCCGCCATCGGTGTCAGCGAGACCTCTTTCATGCCGGTCACCTCTTTCAGCATCTCCTG
>CALZHD010000031.1 GCA_945787155.1 uncultured Gammaproteobacteria bacterium
GACCTGCCCATCCTCCACGGCATACAATAACGGTGTGATGCCTCTGTCATTGCGCGTATCACTCGGCACGCCATGTTCAAGGAGTAAGCGTGTCGCTTCAGCACTCCTATATTTAATCGCATCGAACAACGCGTTTTCACGATGGCCGTCTTCGTGCGCAACATCTGCGCCGGCATCAAGCAATGCGCGCAGCACGTCCATATTGCCGCGTCGGATGGCCTCCTGTAGCGAGGTGATGCCACTGCGGGTTTCTGCATTGACATCGGCGCCGCTATCGAGCAGATAACTCACCAGCGGGGTGCGGCCATAACGCGCCGCAAAAAGTAACGGGGTATTGCCGACCGTGTCGCGATGATCAATGTCGAGCCCTTGCTCGAGCATCGCTCGCATCGCCGGCAGGTCGCCGATCGATGCCTTGACGATCATTTGCATCGTGGTTTCGGATGCCGTCAGCGGCGCGGCAGCTATCAGCGGTGGCGATACCAGTGCAACGAAGTAGAGTGATGCGCTGATAAGCCTGCGAGAAAGTGGTCTGTTTGTACGGGAAAACATCGAATTTATGATTACGATTTCTGGCTATTGGACTTCATAAGATAGCCTGAATATTCGTGCGGTGTAAAGCGGATGCGTTAATCGACACGCTCAAAGAGCAGATCCCACACGCCGTGGCCGAGGCGGTGGCCACGCTGCTCAAATTTGGTTAACGGGCGCGACTCCGGGCGTTCGGCATACTGCTCCTGACCGGCACAGTTTTGGTAGCCTAGTGACTCATTCATCACGGCCATCATGTGCTGCGCATAGGCCTCCCAGTCGGTCGCCATGTGAAAGACACCGCCGGGTTTTAGCTTTTGCCGCACCAGCGCTGCAAATTCAGGCTGTACAATGCGTCGTTTGTGGTGACGTCTTTTATGCCAGGGGTCAGGAAAAAAGAGTTGTAGACGATCGAGACTACTATCAGGGATCATCTTCGCCAGCACCACCACCGCATCTTCACTGACCGCACGGACATTGGTCGACTCATTTTCACCCACCTGTCGCAGCAGACTACCCACTCCGGGGCGATAGACTTCGATACCGAGGTAGTCATTTTCAGGATGGCGTGCTGCCATCGTGGCCAGTGACTCACCCATGCCAAAACCGATCTCAAGGATACGTGGCGCAGCGCGGCCAAACACCTCATCGAGATCGAGCATTTCACTGCCCGGTGCAATGCCGAAACGTGACCAAAATTCTTCTAACGCGCGTTGCTGCCCTTCGGTAAGACGCCCTTCGCGGCGCATAAAGCTACGCACCTTGCGCAGTGCTCCGTAGGTAGGCCTGGGCGCTTCAGTGGTCACAACTGGGAATTAAAATAAAGAATGGTGATAATAGCGCGCCAGCATTTGAAAACCAGTACGGTAAAACCAGCGCCTTAGAAAAAGGTACCATCGACTGGCGATGACGCGCTGGCAAAACGCTTGCGTGGAATGCGCCCCGCCAGATAGGCCTCACGGCCCGCTTCGACGGCCTTCTTCATCGCGGAGGCCATCAAGACTGGATTGTCTGCACCGGCAATCGCGGTGTTCATCAACACACCATCACAGCCGAGTTCCATTGCAATTGCCGCGTCGGAGGCGGTACCGACACCGGCATCGACCAGAATCGGCACGGTGGCATTCTCAACGATGGTGCGAATATTATAGGGGTTACGAATGCCCAACCCTGAGCCAATCGGTGCGGCCAGCGGCATCACCGCCACCGCACCCATCTCTTCGAGACGTTTGGCGGCTATCGGGTCATCATTGGTATAGACCATCACCTTGAAGTCTTCTTTGACCAGTATCTCGAGCGCGACATAGGTCTGCTGTAGATCGGGATACAGGGTCTTTTCATCACCCAGCACCTCCAGCTTAACGAGGGTATGGCCATCGAGCAGTTCACGCGCCAGACGGCAGGTACGCACGGCATCGTCGGCGGTGTAGCACATCGCGGTGTTGGGCAGCAGGGTGTAGTCTTTTGGTGAGATCACATCGAGCAGATTGGGTTCGTCGCTATTCTGCCCGATGTTGGTACGGCGCACAGCCACGGTGACAATCTGCGCACCACTAGCTTCCGTCGCCAGTCGGGTCTCTTCAAGGTCTTTATATTTACCGCTGCCGGTCAGTAGACGGGCGCTATATTCAACGCCATCGATGATCAATGAATCACTGCCTGATTGAGTAGAAGCGGTCTGTACGCCTGCGCTCGCTGTGCTCATTGTTGCGGACCCCGAAAAATTTATAAAGCCAATAGTTAAAGTAAGATGGTGGCTATGGGTGGACTTGAACCACCGACTTCAGCATTATGAATGCTGCGCTCTAACCAACTGAGCTACATAGCCAAATTCAGATACCCACATTTAAGATATCAGGGCAAAGGGTAAAGACAAAAGCCCGAAAGCGGGGCATTATACGCCAAAAACCAACTAATATGGAACCTTCATTTTGCAAATCAAACAGGGCGCTTCCCCCCTGTACCTTTACCCTTTACCCTGCTTTTTTATACATTAAAACGAAAGTGAATCACATCGCCGTCCTGAATGATGTACTCCTTACCCTCAAGCCGCCACTTGCCCGCCTCTTTCGCGCCCTGCTCACCGCCATTGGCGATGAAGTCATCATACGCAATCACCTCGGCGCGAATGAATCCGCGCTCGAAATCGGTATGAATCACCCCGGCACCCTGCGGTGCCGTGGCACCGACGCGCACGGTCCATGCGCGTACCTCTTTTTCACCGGCGGTAAAGTAGGTCTGCAACTTCAGTAGTTCATAACCTGCGCGGATGACGCGATCCAGCCCCGGCTCTTCCAGCCCGAGATCGGCCATAAACTCTTCTTTTTCATCGTCGGAGAGTTCGGTGATCTCCGCTTCGATCGCGGCACACACCGGCACCACCACAGCCCCTTCTTTTTCGGCATGAGCATGCACCTGATCAAGCCACGGGTTATTGGTAAAACCGTCATCGGCCACATTGGCGATATACATCGTCGGTTTGATTGTCAGCAGATGCAGGTCATAGAGGGCCTTGAGCTGGTCATCATCAAGCCCCATCGCACGCACCGGCGCCCCTGTGTCGAGATGTTTTTGCACCTGTTCAAACAGCGCCTTTTTCGCGATCGCCTCTTTGTCACCGCTCTTGGTCTGTTTGGCAACCCGCTGGATCGCCTTTTCGACGGTCTCCATATCGGCCAGCGCCAGCTCGGTATCGATGGTCTCGATATCACGCAGTGGATCGATACTGCCTTCAACGTGCGTGATGTCATCATCATCAAAACAGCGCACCACATGGCCAATCGCCTGGGTCTCGCGGATATTGGCAAGGAATTTAAGTACCTGCTGGGGGTTCACTATTTTGGCCAATGCATCCAGACGTGGATCCGGCATCGGCACCACGCCGACATTCGGTTCAATCGTGCAAAATGGATAGTTGGCAGATTCGATGCCCGCCTGGGTCAACGCATTAAAGAGCGTTGATTTACCAACGTTTGGAAGACCAACGATGCCACATTTAAATCCCATGGGGGGTTCCTGTTTAAATTAGGGGCGTTCTTAATTAAGCACTCGCTTATTCAGCGGGCTTTTTACTATGCAGACGATTCATCGCCTTTTCAAAATCACCATCAACCATCATCGGTAACACATCAATGGCATCATCGATGGCATCGAGGATCAACTCACGCTCACGTTTTGGCGGGTCATCCAGTACAAAATCGGCGACCTGGTCTGCCTGACCCGGATGACCAATGCCTAGACGCAAACGCATAAAGTCCTGATTACCACCAAAGGCTTTAATGATGTCACGCAGACCGTTGTGCCCGCCATGCCCACCGCCCTTTTTAAAACGGGCAACACCCGGTGGCAGATCAAGCTCATCATGGACGACAAGAATGCGCTCAAGTGGAATCTTGTAATACTTGCTCAGGGATACAACCGACTGCCCACAACGGTTCATATAGGTCGTCGGTTTCAACAACCAGCCACGATGACCATCGAGCAACGCCTTGCAGGTTTCCCCCAAAAAACGTGCCTCCGGCTTAAACACCCCTCTGCAACGTTGTATATAGGCATCCACCAGCCAGAAGCCGGCGTTATGACGTGTCCGCTCGTAAGCGGGGCCTGGATTTCCCAGGCCCACAATCAGATCAATTTGTGTTGCCACAGCTGTTAGTCCTTTTCCAGCAGTAGAAAAACAGTGATGCAGTATCCGACTTAGGTACCTTCACCTTCACCTTCACTTGCTTCACCAGTTTCAACAGCAGCCTCAACAGGCTCAGCAGCAACTTTAGGCATATGAATCGCAGCCACTGAAAGATCATGGTCTGCACCATGGGTCAGTGCAATTAGCTCAACACCTTGTGGCAATTTAAGGTCAGAGAGATGTAGCGTCTCATCAATGTTCAGTGTAGAGAGATCGGCCTCGATAAATTCAGGCAGATCCTTTGGCAGGCAAGAGATTTCAACATCGTTTGCCAGATGCTGGATTGCACCACCGGCCTTAACACCCGGCGCGACATCTTCACCCATAAAGTGCACCGGCACATTCATGCGCAGCTTCTCATTTTCATTGACGCGCTGCAGGTCAAGATGAATAATGCTGGGCTTGAACGGATGGCGTTGCAAATCCTTCAATACTGCCTTTTCAGCCTTGCCATCCACGTTCACTGTCAGTATGTGCGAATAAAACGCCTCATTCTCCAGGTTATGCACCAGCGTGTTATGTTGCAGCGTCAGCGAAACCGCCTCTTGACCACCGCCATACAGCACCGCTGGCACCTTGTTGTCACGACGCAGGCGGCGGCTCGCACCCTTCCCCATGTCCTGACGGATATTTGCATTCAGCTCAAAACTCGAAGCCATTTTCTTTCTCCAAAAATTAACAGACACCACTATGCTGTCTGTACACCGCCCCCGCGACCTGGTTTGGTGCTACCACAAAAAAGCCAGCGACAGCCATGCTATCACTGACCACAAAATTCAAATTACTGCTGCGGTTGCTAGCAGCTTAATCCATATACATAGAACTGACCGACTCGTCAGCACTGATGCGACGCATCGTCTCGGCCAGCATGTCGGCAACACTCAACTGACGAATGCGGTCACATTCACGCGCATTCTGTTGCAGCGGAACGGTGTCGGTCACCACCAGCTCATCCAGATCTGATGATGAAATGCGGTCCACCGCCACCCCCGACAGAATCGGATGAGTACAGTACGCCACCACTTTAGAAGCGCCATGTTCTTTCAATACGCGCGCCGCCTCACACAACGTACCGGCAGTATCGACCATGTCATCGACCAGAATACAGGTACGGTCGGTGACATCACCGATGATATTCATCACCTTGGCTTCGTTCGGGCCAGGACGTCGTTTATCGACGATCGCCAGATCCGCGCCATCAAGTCGCTTTGCCAGGGCACGTGCACGCACCACACCACCAACATCAGGCGATACCACCATCATGTCGGGGTACTTCTGACGCCAGATATCACTCAATAACACCGGTGACGCATAGACGTTATCCACCGGCATCGTGAAAAAGCCCTGGATCTGATCGGCATGCAGATCAACCGTTAGCAGGCGATCCACGCCGACAGAAGTAATCATATCGGCTATCACGCGCGCACTGATCGGCACACGTGCCGAACGCGGTCGTCGATCCTGACGAGAGTAACCAAAGTAAGGGATCACTGCCGTGATGCGATAGGCCGATGAACGTCGGATCGCATCCACCATCACCAGCAATTCCATCAGATTATCATTGGTCGGCGCACAGGTCGGCTGCACAATGAAGACATCCTTACCGCGGATATTTTCCATCACTTCAACGGCAATCTCACCGTCACTGAAGCGGTTAACATTAGCCTTACCTAATGGCAGATTCAGGTAGCGTGCGATCGACTGCGCCAACTGCGGATGGGCATTACCACTGAAGACCATCATTTGGCCGTCAGACGCATCATAACCGCTTGATCTACCGAGCAAACCGAAACGTGATTTGGAATAGCCCAAGTTACTTACCTATTTGTTATTAAGCACGTCATAATGCATGTGCCACCATGACAACACTTAAAAAGATGGCTGGGGCGCCAGGATTCGAACCTGGGTATGCAGGGATCAAAACCCTGTGCCTAGCCTCTTGGCGACGCCCCATTAATGGTCTGACTTCAGACCGTAAAACACTTAACTTCAAAGCACTTGTCGCTACCACCCACACCTTTCATACAGTGGGGAGCGATTCATCCCTTGCGCCACAAACCCTCGCCATCCATGAGGAAGCGCCTCCAGCACTTGCTGAGCCGCCGCCCGATCGGCAAACGGGGCAAACACACAGGCACCTGTACCACTCATCCTTGCGGGCGCGTATTTTAACAGAAAATCCAGCGCCTTAGCTACTAGTGGAAAACGTTTTTTAACAACCGCTTCACACACATTGGTTCCCTGCCCCGCAAGAAAGTGCGATATTGTGATGGGATGACAATCGCGTGTCAAATCTGGCGCATTAAAAACCTCAGCCGTCGCCACCTGACAGGCGGGCTCGATCACCAGATACCACGGCTCTGCCGGTGCCAATTCCCCCGTCAACGGCGTCAACGCCTCGCCCACCCCCTCAGCCCACGCCGCGGTGCCACGTACAAATACCGGCACATCGGCACCCAGCTGCAGCCCCAGCGCCGCCAGTTGATCGATAGAGAAACCAAGTTCCCATAGCTCATTTAACGCGACCAGTGTCGTCGCCGCATTTGAGCTACCACCTCCTAGTCCACCACCCATCGGCAATCGTTTCTCAACCTCAATATCGACACCCAACGGGCAGCGACTGTGTTGCTGAAGAAGCCTGGCAGCACGTACCACCAGGTCCTGCTGCGCTGGCACGCCGGGCAGATCACTGACACGGTGCACCTCACCGTCATCGCGCAGCGTAAATGAGAGTTGATCACCATAATCGAGAAACTGGAATATCGTCTGCAACTGATGATAACCATCAGCGCGACGACCAGTGATATGCAAAAAAAGATTCAGCTTGGCCGGAGCAGGCCAACGCTTAACAACCCCCACCATGATTTAGTGCTCCCGATCCAGACTCAGTAGACCCAAAGTCGCGACATCTTTCGCCGTCTGCGGCTCTACCGTTCGCCAGCGGTCTATCACGAGCCGCACCCGCAAATCATCACGTGTCAGCACCATTTTTTTAGGGACCTCTAAAACCCCAGCAGGCCTATAATGCTGATACTCAATGCGCCAACCCGCTTGCTCCAGCCACTGTAGGCGACCCAGTTGGTCAAGCCCCTTATCCAGCTCAAGCAGTGGCGCAGGTAGGCCGACCAACCAATAGCGCAGACCATCCAGCGGCACATACCAGCCCAGCTCATCATTGAGCAGGTCAGAAATATTTGCCGCAGAGCGCACCTGATCATCGGGCAGGTAGAGCGATGCAGTCAATGCATCTCCCTTGAGTTGCGCAATCCGCTGCCCCAAAAGCGATGAAAAACTGATATCAAACGCCTCTGCCTGCTGCTGCCAACGCAGGCTGGCGCTCCATGAATCCTGGGCACTCTTCACCGCAATGCGCCCCCCCATCTCCCAGCTATCCAGCTCACTTAGCTGTGCATGACGCGCAGCCCACATCCGCTCCAGCGCCACTGAATCAGACAGAGGAACGGGCGCACGGCTGGCACAACCGGCGATCAACGCTAACATCAGGAGTGCAAGCAATCCACGGCCCGCACGGTTAAACCGATTGAATCTAATTGAATAACAACAGCTCATATAATCAGGGAGGTGACCAGTTTGAATGAAGCGCCATTATATTCCGCGCACTGCACCACAGCTACTACGGAAACACACTACGGCTTGATAAAGCGCTCTATAATCGTCAACAAACGCTTATCACCCGGCGATACCTCCAACGCCTGTTTCCAGATTTCACGCGCATCCTCGCGCTCGCCGTTGACCCACAAGACCTCACCAAGATGAGCGGCCACTTCAGGGTCGAGCCTGATTTCAAGCGACTTACGCAACATTTTAATCGCGTCATTATACTTACCGAGACGGTAGAGCACCCAACCCATGCTGTCGAGAATCGCATTATCATTGGGACGCAACTCTAACGCACGCTTCACATAAGTGTACGCTTCCTGATAGCGATCTGTGCGATCCGCAAGGGTGTAACCCAGCGCATTCAGCGCATCGACATTATCAGCATCCAGCTCGATGATCGCCAGTAAATCCCGCTCCGCCTGGTCGAGCAAACCAAGCCGCTCGGCCGCCATCGAACGAGCATAGAGCAGGGAAATATTCCCCGGCAATTCCCCCAGCGCGTGATTATAAAGCGCCATCGCTTCTTGATGACGCTCAGCATTACGCAAAAGATCCCCTTCCACCAGGAAGATACGCTGACGCTGCGCAGGGGCGTTGACATGTAATGAATGCAGATAGTCACGCGCCCTGTCGACATCCCCCAGTTGCGCCGCGATCACCGCCTGGCGCACACGCGCCTCGACCAGATTATCGCCACGCACCACAAAACCGTAGTGCTCCATCGCCGCTTCGGGATTTTCACGCAACTCCTCTAACTGCCCCAGATAGAATCGCGCATCATCATTACGCTGCCCTGTCTCCCTGGCCTGACTGAGATAATCATAAGCGCTATCTTGATCGTCTAGCTGCAACGCCAGCAGCCCAAGTGCAAATAGCACATCCACATCGCCCGGCGACTGTTTTATGACGATCTTATACTGAGCAAAGGCCTCTTCATAATCACGAGAGTCAACCAATTGGCGCGCATAGGTCAGACGTAAAACAGTC
The DNA here is from genome assembly GCA_945787155.1 of uncultured Gammaproteobacteria bacterium. Classification (GTDB taxonomy): domain Bacteria; phylum Pseudomonadota; class Gammaproteobacteria; order SZUA-140; family SZUA-140; genus SZUA-76. Next base: position 8,825 of record CALZHD010000031.1, read on the forward strand.
TCGTCGGGCAATGCACGCACTTTCTGATCCAGATATTCAAGCGCCGCCTCTTTATCTCCCTTGAGCTGCATGATGCGTGTCTGCAGCATAATCGTACTGGAATTATTCGGTTCCAGATGAAGGCTACGCTTAACCCCAGCATCCGCCTTGTCGAGCATGTTGGCTCGCAATGCCAGATGCGCGTACGCGTGCCATGCGGCATAATTTTCCTGACGTGATTCAACCAGACGCTCCATCACCGTCAGCGCGGTCTGCAGATCCTGCTCACGACTCAGCAACGAAGCGACCAACATAAAGCCACGCTCTGAATCATCACTCTCCTGCGCCAATACATATTCCAGATGCTCCAGCGCCGCATCAGGCTCACCATTACGGATATAGGCCGCCGAAATGGCCTGTCGTGCCGCGAGGTTAACGGGATCAATCTCCACCCACAGCCTGGCCGCCTGCAGTGCGCTCTGCTGGTCTCGTACAAAGACCGCAATCCGGCTCGCCTTGGCCGCCAGGCGCGGATCACGTGTCTGTTGCGCAAGACGATAATATTGTGTCAGCCCGACTGCATAGTGCCCGCGCTGCAGCGCCGTCTCAGCCACCAACAGTTTATAGAGAAGATCAGGGCTCAGTGGGACAGCCGGAAGCCCAACACTGTATTCGGCATCAATCGATGGTGTGGCAGTGGTGGTGGTCGCCTCACTCGGCGATTTCGCCTGCGACGTCGTCTGGCCAGGCACCGTCGCGCACCCTGTCAGCGTCACAGAGAAGGCGATTGAGGTCGCCGCCAGACACAGATTTCTAATCGACAGATTCATTCCCTTCGCCCCGTTTCAGATAAATTTTCACCAAAATCATACAATTTGCATACCATATGAATAATTAATGGGGACAACCACGCCATTTTTCCATAAAATCGGTCAACTTTAATAGCGTAACAGGTTAGGGCAACAGTTAGGTAAACATGGCACTCCTTGCCGTCGGACTCAATCATAAAACAGCCCCGGTTCAGATACGTGAGCGGGTGGCGTTCGCCCCTGACCAGCTCCCAGATACGCTGCGCAATCTGGCAGCCCAGGCTAACATCAGCGAAGCGGCCATCCTCTCGACCTGTAACCGCACCGAGATGCTGTGCTGCGTCGATGAAGCCAACAGTGAGATTATCATTGAGTGGCTACGTCAGCACCGTGAATTTTCCGAAAATGAACTCGAACCTTATATGTATACGCACCCAGATCAGATGGCGGTACGCCACATGCTGCGCGTCGCAAGCGGTCTCGATTCACTGGTCCTCGGTGAGCCACAAATCCTGGGCCAGCTCAAAGACGCCTACTCCACCGCCAGGGATGCCGGTACCGTCGGCACCCAACTCAGTAAGCTGTTTGAATACACCTTTTCAGTCGCGAAACAGGTACGTACCGACACCGCGATTGGTGCCAGCCCGGTCTCTGTTGCATTCTCTGCCGTCAGCCTCTCGAAACAGATCTTTAGCGATCTCAGCCAACACACCGCGCTGTTAATCGGTGCCGGCGAGACGATCGAACTCGCGGCACGCCACCTCAAAGAGAGCGGCATCAAACGGCTCATCATCGCCAACCGCACCATCGCCAGGGCAGAAGCGCTAGTCAAAGAGCTAGAGGGATACGCCATTACACTGAGTGAAATTCCGGCGCACCTGGCAGAAGCGGACATCGTGATCTCGTCGACCGCCAGCCCACTGCCGATTCTCGGCAAGGGCGCGGTAGAGCGCGCCATCAAGGTTCGCAAACATCAACCGATTCTGATGGTCGACATCGCCGTACCTCGTGACATTGAAGAGGAAGTGGGCGAACTGGATGACATCTATCTCTACACCGTCGATGACCTGCAGGAGATCATCAACGAAGGGCTACGTTCACGCCAGGAGGCGGCATTGCAGGCCGAAGAGATCATCGACACTCAGGTCACCCATTTTATGGGCTGGCTGCGCTCACTCGATGCGGTATCCACCATTCGCAGCTATCGCAGTAAGATCGATGTAATACGCGAGGCAGAACTCGACAAGGCCAGACGGATGCTGGCACAGGGCAATGACCCTGAAAAAGTGTTGGCCCAACTGGCCCGCGGCCTGGCCAATAAGATCGCCCACACCCCCAGCGCGCAGATGAAGCAGGCCGGTTTCGAAGGTCGCGCTGACCTGCTTGATGCAGCACGTGAACTGCTTGACCTTGACAACCCGGATAGTTAATACGTGAAACCCTCAATAGTGCTCAAACTGGAGTCGATCTCCGACCGTATGCAGGAACTCGAAGCACTGCTGGCAGATCCCGATACCATTAATAACCAGAACCGCTTCCGCGAGCTGTCGATGGAGTACTCGCAGATCACCCCGATCGTTAACTGCTTCCACCGCTATCAGTCTGCGCAAACCGATGTCGCAGCAGCGCAGGAAATGGCGCAGGATGACGACGCCGAAATGCGCACCATGGCCGAAGATGAAATCAAAGCATCACAGGCACAACTGGTCGAGATTGAAAGCGAGATACAGACGCTGCTATTGCCGGTCGACCCGCATGATAATGCCAACATCTTTCTCGAGATTCGCGCTGGTACCGGCGGTGATGAAGCCGCCATCTTCGCCGGCGACCTGTTCCGCATGTATTCATACTATACTGAGATGAATCGCTGGCAGATTGAAATCATCAGCGCCAATGCCGGCGAACACGGCGGCTACAAAGAGGTCATCGCACGCATCACCGGCAAGGGTGTTTATTCAAAATTAAAATTTGAGTCAGGGGCTCACCGTGTACAGCGTGTACCAGCAACGGAATCACAGGGGCGCATCCACACCTCTGCCTGCACCGTCGCCGTATTACCTGAGCCCGATGAGATCGAACAGACGGAGATCAACGCCAGTGATCTCAAAGTGGACACCTTCCGTGCCTCCGGTGCGGGCGGACAGCACGTCAATAAAACCGACTCCGCGATTCGTATCACCCATCTTCCATCCGGCATTATCATCGAATGCCAGGATGAGCGCTCACAACATAAAAACCGCGCGCGTGCGATGTCACTATTGCAGGCGAAGTTAATGGCTGGCGCACAGGAAAAACAGGCGGCGGAGACCGCCGAAGCGCGCAAGTCACTGGTTGGCAGCGGCGACCGTTCGGAACGAATTCGCACCTATAACTTTCCACAGGGACGCATGACCGATCACCGCATCAATCTGACGCTCTATAAACTGGATGAAATCATGGCCGGTCACCTTGAGCAGGTGATCAATCCGCTGATCAACGAGTATCAGGCAGAACAGCTCGCCGCGCTGGCGGAATAAACCGCTTCCACTTGCAACCGCATCATACCCGCGTTATGTCTTCCATCCGCAGCGCACTCAACCATGCAGCCACCATCCTGGCCACTCGCCATGAAGGCGCAATGTTTGAGAGCGAGATACTGCTAGCGCATGTTCTGAAAAAAACCCGCACCTGGCTACACACCTGGCCCGAACGTGAACTGACTACCACACAGCTCACCCGCTTCAACGCGCTGGTCGAACGCCGCCTGCAGGGTGAGCCCTCAGCCTACATCACGGGTGAACGTGAATTCTGGTCGCTGCCACTTGAGGTTACACCTGACACACTGATCCCACGCCCCGACACTGAACTACTGGTAGAACTGACGCTCGAACATATCCCGCTGGATGAGCCATTTAATATCGCAGATCTCGGCACCGGCACCGGGGCCATTGCATTAGCACTCGCTAGCGAGCGGCCACGCAGTCATGTTTTCGCGGTCGATTTTTCTGAAGACGCGCTCGCCGTGGCGGCACGCAACCGCACGCGCCATACGCTTAATAATGTCACACTATGCTGCGGCGACTGGCTCGTACCACTGGCGAACCAAACCTTTCAGGTGATCGTCTCTAACCCCCCCTACATCCGTGAAGATGACGCGCACCTCAATCAAGGTGGCCTGCCATTTGAACCCCGCAGTGCACTGGTCGCGACCGATAATGGTCTGGATGACATTCGCAAGATCGTTGCCGATAGCAGAGCGAGACTGGTCGCCAATGGCTGGTTACTGATCGAACATGGCTATGATCAATCAATCGATGTCACACAACTATTTGCACAACACGGCTATCACAATGTCACCGCCCATCACGACTTAAATGGACAACCGCGCGTCGTCTCAGGGCAATTCAGGACAATACCATCCCACAATTAAATAACACAATGACTATATCTAAAAACGTCACCGAACAGATCAAACTCCCCCGCACACTCATCAATCAACTGATGACGCACGCACAAAGCCGTGAAGGAGAAGAAGTCTGTGGTTTTATTGCCAGCCGCAATGGAGTACCGCTCAAAACCTACCCGGTCGCCAATATCGCCACACCCGTAGCCAAACGTTTTGAAATGGAACCACAGGCACAGATTGATGCCATAAAAAATATGCGTGAACAGGATGAGGAGATCTTTGCGATCTACCACTCACACCCGTCATCTCCCGCCGCGCCATCACAACGCGACATCGATGAATTTAGTTATCCAGAGGCGCTGAGCCTGATCATCTCACTCAATACCAAAGGCGTACTGGAGATGCGCGCCTTTCGTATGGCGATCGATCACGCCATGGAAGTAGCGCTTGAAGTAGAATGAATCAGTGAATCCGCAACGGGTTCACGCTAGTCAATTCGTCTTCTCATGATCAGCATCGTGAGGATGGCGAACAGGGTCATCGGACCGAAGGGACCGCCGCCCGAATCGTTGCCTGCAACGGGTGCCGGTGCCACGCTCACCACTACTGGCTGGGATGGCCCACCGGGATCGACGATCGTGCCATTGACGATGCCATCCTTATCGCCCGCGCCGCCATCGACCAGTGTCAGTGTCGCGGTATTGCCGCTCATTACCACATTGGCACTCAGGTCAGACATGATATCCGTGGACGGGTCATAGCTGTACCAGCCTGCATTGGCAGGCAGTGGTGCTGGAAAATAGAACGTCACATGGGCCACTGCGGGATTAGCGATGTCTACCGCCAGCCCATCAATGCGGTAGCTGAAGAAACCGTACGGCATCGAGACAGCTTCGAGATGTGCTGCCGGAATGGAGCTGGTGGCGACCGCGGCAACGCTGTTGAGCGTGCCGGCATCGGTACCGAGGCCAACCTGGTTCACCATGCCGGCATCCACAATGGCGCGGATGCCTTCGCTACCATCATCCGTGCCATTGCCATTGATGTCAGTATAACCAGTGACCTGATAGGCGTCATTGATACCATTCTCATCAAGGTCATCAGGATTGGTCGTGATACTACTTACGGTGAGGGGTTCCGACCAGTCCGACCACAGCCCCATCCGGTCTTGATGACGGGTGCGGATTGAGTAATCAGTGGCGGCCGCGAGTAGCGCATCGGGCACCACCAGCTGGCGGTGTTCAGTAGCATCAATGGTAACATCGTCTTTCTTCGCGAGTAATTTTCGCAGCTTGAGGCCAGTGGTAAAACTGGCTTCGCTGCTGATCTCCCACTCGGAGGCGGCGAGATAATCTCCCTGAGGCTCATTTGGATCACTAAAGCCGGTTACATCTAAGATCTGTCCAGCCAATGTGATCTCACCACTGAGCGCTGCGATCACCGGCTGAGCAGGACGATGACTGTTCAGGGTATCGATAGCTGATGTTGGTGATGAACCATACGTCACCTCCTCTCCATCGCTGTCACCGTCACCGTCGCTATCGCTGTCATTGGGGTCGGTACCCAGACTCTTTTCAGCGCCATCGAGCAGGCCGTCGTCGTCACTATCACTGAGAATGGGACTGGTGCGCTGGGCATATTCATCGGTATCGAGCAGCCCGTCTACATCCACATCGGAAGTAGCGCTGGCGCTAGTGAGGTCACCGAAATGAGCGTTCTCCCAGACATCCGGGAGGCCATCTTCATCAACATCCGGGGTCGTGACGACCTTAAAGCGGCGCAGCGCATTATCCGGCAGGGTGTAGGATGACTGGAGCCGCATGTCGATAGATTGAGCGGTAGCAACATCTGTTAATTGCAGCACTACGTCGGAGGGTAAGTTGCTTAAATCCCAGGTCAGCACCAGATTGGCATCGGTAACGGCGGAGCTTGCATCAAACTCCCACTGTTTGAATGGCCCAGGGGCTTTAATGTCATACCAGAATCGGGTATCGCTCACCTCCCAGTCGGCATGGTCAAAATAAAGCAATACCTCGGGTGATGCACCACTGGCACTTGAACCGGTAAAAGCGGGCCCGTCGTACAACCGGTCATAACCATCGTCGGCGCCTGCGAACTCGCCCAACGTAATTTGTGCAGCAGTGCTGCCGACACTGGCCTGGATATTGATCTTCCACTCTTCGATATGGCTGGCAGCGACGGGATGCATCAGGCCCAGCCCAAGCATCAGGCTCAATATCCGTGGTGATACGGTGCTCACGCGCTTCATCGCATGAGGCATGGTCAACATCTTATGGCGTCGGGTTAACTTCATTATCTGTAGAACCTCATGATGATGGTGTCGGCGCTATCTACCCGCATAAAGTAACCCTGCCAGGGTCTGACGGTTATAACATCCACAAGGGACTGGGCATCGTACGATTTCGAAGACGAATTCCAGTGATAGAGGGTGTTCATTATCCAGCCGTTACTGACGGCAGCGGAAAATGAGACCCAGTCCGATCCGTTGTCGCAGCCGGGGGTGGCCGTGCGATTACAGAACTCGACATCCGTGATGCTTTCGATGAGCTTGTTGGTTGGATATGGGTTACCAATCAAATTGCCACCGGCGCTCAAGGCGATATCAACACATTGGGTGCCTGGAAAATTCACCGGATCACATTGCATCAGGTTTTCACCATTGAAATCATCATCGAGCCGCGGACCATCGAGTGTCTGTACATAGAGCCAATAACCGACTCCCGCGGTTGCTTTGGTAGCGACCTTATACTGTCCATTGAAAGTAGCGGCGGGACCGGAACTCACAAATTTGTAGACGAACGGCGCTGCGCCGAGGTCGTCCTGAAACAACTTAAAGAAATCCGTCTCCTGAATCAGGTGAGTCGGAATTGAAATCATTTCAAAACCGTTATTGACGGGTTCACTGGGGGGGACAGTGGCAGAGATCATCACCGTGAGCGTCGCAGTATTGGAGTTTTCGTTGCCGTCATTCACTCTGAAAAGGATGGTGTCGGTGCCGGTCGCGTTGGTATTAGGCACGTACTGGTATGCACCCGTGCTGGCATTGGTGATAGTGGCGTTGCCCAGGCTACCGTTGGCAACGATGCTAAAGGTTATCGGATCATCATTGCCGTCACTGCCACGCAGGGTTCCAAAACCAGTGGTGTTTCTTAGCACAGCAAGTAGTGCATCACTGGCGACAGGCGCAAGATTGGGGGAGATCGTGGCGCTGCTCTCATTGGAGTTGGCCGATTCGATGCCTGACCTGAATGCGCGGACGATATAAAAATATTGGATGCCATCAGCCGCCGTAGTGTCTGAATAACTGTTGGCTGAATTATTAGAGATCGTTGCGATAGGACTGGTGCTGTAGCCCTGATTGCTCTGGCGACGATAGATCCGTTGTTGAGTGACACCGCTGGATGTTGATACCGTCCATGAAAGGTTGACCTGGTCGCTGCCAGTGGGCGCATTGGCGGTCAATGCCGACGGGGCATTGACGATACTGGCCGACGGCGTGGCACTGCCTTGATTGGAATTGACAGATTCACTGGTGCCATCAAACGCGCGGATGACGTAGTAATAGGTCGTACCGTTAGTCACGCTGGTATCGACGTAACTGTTGGTGCTGTTGTTGTTAATTGATGCAAGCAGCACATAGCCACTACCGCTGGTGGTACTGCGATAAATGCGCTGCTGGGTGACGTCATTCGAGCTGGACACTGTCCAGCTGAGGGGTACCTCGCTGTCACCTGCGGTCGCACTAAGTCCACCTGGGCTGCTGGCGGCAATATTGTCCAATGCGGTCGCGCTGGCCTGATTAGAATTGACCGATTCGAGGCTACCGTTGAAGGCGCGGATTATATAATAGTAAGTGATGCCGTTAGCGGCCGTGGTATCGGTATAACTGTTAGTGGTGTTATTAGCGATCGTCGTCAGCAGCGTATAACCCCCACCGCTAAAGGTGCTGCGGTAGATGCGTTGCTGTAAAACATTATCGGCCGTGGATACCGTCCAGGCGAGATTGATCGCCCCGCCATTATCGCCCGGTCTATCACCGCCGCTGAGTCCGTCTGGTACGCTCGGTGGTGCACTGACGATAAGCAGGTCGCTAGCCGATGAAAAGTTATCATAGCCGACCTTCTTGATGCGCGTGTTGCCGTAGTCGGCGACCAGAATATGCGGTTGCGCACTGGCGCTGTCGAGACCGATGCCAAAAAAGGAGGAGGCGCCTACATTGAAGCGGAAGTTGCCGCTGCCGCTGGCGGTGCCACCATAGACCATCAGACTCTCGCCGTTTTCATCGAACTGCTGGATGCGATGATTGTCGCGTTCACTGACCCAGAATTTGCCGTCTGGTTGCAGAGCGATCTGATAGGGATAGCTGACCTTACCAGCGGGCGTGCCGGTGGAGATGCCGGAAAATTCAAAAAAGAAGTTATGGCAGTCACCAGACCAGATCTTGTTATTGCCGCTGTCGGCGATCAGCACGGTAGCGCCGTCCGCGCTGGTGGCGATGCCACGGGGATTGGAGGTCGCCAGCCCGAAGCCACCACAGATCCCCCAGCTGGCGCCCGCGTTGCTCGAGACATAGATCGCATTGTTGTAATCGAGCGCATAGACGATCTGGCCGTCGGCGCTGGTCGCGACATCGGCGATCGTGGTGGCAGGCATGGCGGCCGTTGACACCCAGCTGCCACCGCCGTTGGTGGATTTTCTGAGGACGTTGGCACCGTCACAGGAGACGTAGATCGTCTGCCCATCCGCGCTGGTGACGATGCCATAGGCACCCGCGCCACACAGGCCGACATTACGACTGACCCAGCTACTGCCACCATTGGTCGATTCCCACAGATAGTTCGCGCTGGTATTGGTCATCCAGATATGCTGCGAGTCGGTGGGGTCGACCGCCACATCGCGCGGCGCGCCCGCCGCCCCAAGGGTGAGGTGGGCGTCGAAAAAGGCATCATCGATGGTGTAGGGGTACTGGCCGTCAGGCAGGATATTGGCCAGGCTATCCCTGCCATCCCAAACCTTATTATGGCTGCCCGATACCCCGTCTGTATTGACAGCGGTGTAAATTGTTGGGTCGATCAGTTTTCGCTTCAATTGCCCGCTGTTGTTGTAGATCTTGAGCCACAGCAGGGCATCACTGGCGGTGCTATAAGTAAGGGTGGTGGTCTCGTTATTGGGGTTAAACGGATTAGGTGTCGCGGAAACACCACTTAGATTACCGCCAATAATGTTGAACAGTGTCTGCGGGTTGCTGCCAGTCACGCCGTCCGCATCGTTATAGGTCATACGGACATCATAGCTCTCTCCCTCAATGAGACCGGTGATGGTTGTGATATAGGGGCTGGCACTGTGCGAAGCGTTGGTGACCCAGTTGCTCCAGGTGGCTGGCTCGCTGGAGCGCTTGTAATCAACGGTATAGGTATTGTTGCCGTTGCCATCATCGCTATAGGGCATGGAGACCGCGATCGATGTTTTGCTCGCCATTACCGCGCTGGCGGTACCGGTGCTGGTGGTATCTAGCGCCGTACTGCTGGAGATCTGCAGATGGGTGGTGGATGACCAGTTGTCGTAACCGACCCGCTTGATGCGGGTGTTGCCGTAATCGGCAACAAAGATATAAGGCTGGCTGCTAATAGTGGCCAGGCCGATGCCGAAGTATTTGGCCTCTGAATTAAATTGGTAGTTACCAGCCCCGGTGTTGCTGCCACCATAGACCATCAGGCTTGTACCGTTGGCATCGAATTGCTGGATGCGGTGATTATCACGTTCGCTGACCCAGAACTTGCCGTCGGACTGAATCGAGACCTGATAGGGATAACTGACCCTGCCAGCGGCAGTGCCACTGCTGATACCGCTGATCTGACTGAAGCTACTACAACCGTTAGTGGACTTGAACAAGCGATTATTGGTGCTGTCGGTGACGATGACGGTGTTACCTGTGGCACGATCGGTGCCGATACCACGCGCATTGGTACTCAGGCTCAAACCCGAGGCGCTACAGGTGCTCCAGCTACCACCACTGTTGGTGGATTTATAAATTCTGCCCTGATCATAATCAAGCGCGTAGACAACCGTGCCATCCCCCTTAATGGCGACATCAGAAATGCTGACAGCACCACCGGGAAAGCTACCTGTAGTGCTCCAGGAGCTACCGCCGTTGGTGGATCTGTTGAGGCTCGACTGACCATCGTCGGTGATGAAAATCATCTGGCCATTGTCACTGACCTCAATCCCATAGTCCTTGGCTGACGAGCCGGTACCGGAAACGCCAGTAAACGAGGAGCCGCCGTTGGTGGATCGATAGACATATGGACCGGTCTTGTTCGTCATCCAGATAATATTTGGATTGGCGGGATTGACTGCAATATCGTGCGGCTGGCCACCCCCCGTTAAATGGGCGCTGAAATAGGCATCATCAAAGTGATACGGGTAATTACCGTCCGGCAGGAGGCTGTTGCTGTCGTCTCTGCCGTTCCAGGTCTGGGTACGCGCGCCCGCCGAGCCTTCCGGGCTGGTCGGACCTGTGTAACTCGAGTTGCCGACCAGTGTCCGCTTCAATGCCCCAGAATCGTCATATACCCTGAGCCATAGCAGGCTACTGGTCACGGGGGTGTAAAAGATCGTGGTTGACTCGGATTCACTGGGGTTAAATGGATTGGGTGCCGCGGTGATGCCGGTGATATTGGCTGCCTGCGCCGGAAGACTCATGCTGCATGCCAGTGTTGCGATAAAGCTGAGGTTGATCAACTTCTGTTGGGTAGTCTGCTTTAGGCTAAATGGCATCACAGCTCTCATGTTCAGTAGTGTTATTTAATTTATTAAGTGATTATGTCGCATTAACGACTGGTCTCACTTATACGATCCTCCCTGATGTCGTTTGTTGACTTAATCTAAGCCGCCTTGATTTTACTGTCTGGATACCAAAATGGCTATCATCCGCTTCAGCCCTTCGGAATGGTTATATATCCTGAGCATCAACAGGCTCACCCAACATCAGCTTGCGCGTCACCGGCCTGGGGTAACATTGGACTTCTGCACAGACAGTGGCAAACCGGAACAGCATAAAGCTGAGAGTAATCAATCATATATTGACCGTCTGCTCTAAACTAAACGGTATTACAGCGCTCATACGGTCGACAGTAGCATTATTAAGATTTGGAATCCATATGGCATTAGCTGGCACTCAGGAAGATGCGGCGTCACACAACTGCTGTCAGGGCTGGCCGGCGGGATGCTAACGCTCAGGATAATTCAGAGGTTTGGAGGAGATGATAGCTAATGATTTACCCACCAGAACTGTGCCCACCCTGGTTCCAGGGCGCTTGTGGTGATGGTACCTGCGCCGACAGGATTATACTGTTCGGCGCAGGAGAGCTGCTTATCAAGCTAGTGGATTCGTCGTCTCATCAGCAGCAGGAAGAGGATGGCGAACAGCGTCAGGGGGCCGACGAGTCCACCGCTACTACCGCCACTGCCGGTGTTTACCGCCACGGGTTGGGTTGGCCCGCCGGGATCGACGATCGTGCCATTGACGATGCCATCCTTGTCACCCGCGCCGCCATCGACCAGTGTCAGGGTCGCCGTGTTGCCGCTTATCACTACATTGGCGCTCAGGTCGGACATAGTATCCGTGGTCGGGTCGTAACTGTACCAGCTCGTACCGGTTGGCAGTGCCGCAGGAAAGTAGAATGTGACATGGGCCACCGCAGGATTCGCCGGGTCTACCGCCAGCCCATCGATGCGGTAACTAAAAAAGCCGTACGGCGTCGAGACAGCATCAAGATGCGCTGCCGGAATGGTGCTGGTAGCAACAGCGGTAATGCTGTCGAGGGTGCCGGCATCGGCATGAATGCCGATCTGATTCACCCTGCTGGCATCCATAATGGCGCGAATGCCTTCTCCACTATCGTCAGCCCCATTGCCATTGGTGTCGGTAAAACCTGTGATCTGATAGCGATCATCGATACCGTCATTTGTCAGGTCATTGGGATTGGTCGCGCCGCTGCTCACCGCCAATGCATTTGACCAGGGTGACCACAGCCCCACGCTGTCCTGGTGACGGGTGCGGATCCAGTAATTACTGGCAATCGCGAGCAGTGCATCGGGCACCACCAGCTGGCGATGTTCAATCGCATCGATCGCGGAGCCCGATTTCTTCGTGAGCATTTTACGCAACTTGATGCCACTCTCGGTAAAGCCAACGTCAGTGCCAATCTCCCATTCGGAGGCAGTCAGGTAATCGCCCTGCAGCGCATCCGGGTCACTAAATCCTGTCACGTCCAGGACCTGAGCTGCCAATGCAATCTCGCCGCTCAACGGTGTGATGATTGGCTGAGCTGGACGATGACTATTGAGCGTGTCCGTAATCACCAGGGGTAATGAGCCATACATCACCTCGTCGCCATCGCTGTCGCCATCACCATCAGTATCAGCAAGCAATGGGCTTGTACCGAGGATAATTTCAGCACCGTCCAGTAGCCCATCACTATCACTATCATTGAGATTAGGGTCAGTGCCCTGCGTATATTCATCTGTATCAAGTAGCCCGTCACCATCAACATCTGAAGTGGCACCAGCAGTGGTGAGATTGCCGAAATGGGTGATCTCCCAGGCGTCCTGCAAGCCGTCAACATCTGTATCAGTGGCGCTATAGGTCACTGTGATGGTCTGGGTTGCCTGGTCGTTATAGGCCCCATCATCGGTAGCGACGATGGTGAAGCTATTCACTCCTGGGTTGAGCGTGGTCACAAACGACCAATTGGCCATGTTGGTACCCGTTACGGTTCCGCCGGTTGCGGGCTCACTGTTAACGGTGACTGATTGAACACCACTGTCGCCCTGCCCTGCATCAGTGGCGGTACCGCTGATTGTCAGGTTGGGATTGCTGACCACGGCACCATCAAGTGGGCTGGCAATCACGAGTAACGGAGGTTCCATATGCACGGCAGTCACCGATAACAAACGCAGATTATTGTCCGGCAGGGTATAGGAAGTCTGCGTCAGCATATTGATCGTCGCGCCGCCTGCCACATCTGTCAGGATCAGTGTGTAATCGTTCGGTAATGCAGAGATATCCCATTCCAGCGTCAGACTGGAGTTTGTTAGCGGCGAACTTGTTTTAAAGTCCCACTGTTTTTGCCGTCCCGGTGCCTTGATATCAAACCAGAATTGAGTATCGCTCACCCCCCAGTCGGCATGGTCAAAATAGAGCAGCACTTCAGCTGGGTCTCCGCTGGCACTTGAACCATTAAAAGCGGGCGCATCATACAACAAGTCATGGGCATCGCTTGCCGCCGAATGTTTCCCCAGGGTGATCTTTGTGGTGGTAGCGCCTGCAGTGGCACTAATATCGACATTCCAGTCGGCATGCGCAGCGAGTGTTGGCAGCGGCATCACCAGCGCCATGATCAACATTATCCGTAGGCATCGCTTCACCATCGCCGCTGGAAACAACATAACTTTTGACGTATAGACTTTCATTATCTGTAAAACCTTAAGGTGATGCTGTCGGCAGTGCTGACCCTGATGAAATAGCCTTTCCATGGGTTAAAGGTGATGCCTCCCCCGGCGGTTTGCGTATCGTAGCTCTTTGTTGCGGGGTTCCAGTGATAGACCGATGTGAGTATCCAGCCGTTGCTGACGGCGGTGCTGAATGGCACCCAGCCACCCGCATTCACACAGCCTGGTGTCAGCGTCTGATTACACACTTTGGCATCTGCCGTACTGGTCACCACCTTGTCAACGGGATAGGGATTACCGATGATATTGCCACCACTCACCGTGGTTATGTCAACGCACTGAACGCCGGGAAAGTTGACCGAATCACACTCCAGTTTATTTTCACCATTAAAGTCATCGTCCAGCGTGGGGGCGCTGATGGTTTGCACCGCCATCCAATAGCCACCGCCGGGTTGCCCTACAGTGGTCTGTACATAGCTACCGCCAAATCCAGCCGGATTGCCATCACTGACAAATTTATAGACAAAGGGTGGTGATCCGAGGTCATCGAGGAACAGATCATAGAACGTTTGCTTCTGGATAAAATGGGTCGGAACCGAAATCATTTCAAACGTGGTCTGCATCCCCGCGCTTGGTGCGACCGGCGGATCTATGATCACATTAACTGTTGCGATATTGGAGCTATCGCGGAAGTCATCCGCTCTAAAGGTGAAGCTATCGGTGCCAGTGAATGATGGATTCGGTACATATTGATAGGCACCCGTGGCCGAGTTGGTAATACTGGCTGTGCCCTGAGTACCATTGCTGGTGATGGTGTAGGTGAGGGGGTCACCATCTGCATCACTGGCGATTAACGTGCCTATGGAGGTGTTGTCCGAGACACCGTAATGCGTACCATTGATTGCCACCGGGGCAAAATTGCCTCGTGGGTAGGCGTGGGCTTCATTGGAGTTAGGCGATTCCTGGGTGCCATCGAAGGAGCGGATCACATAATAGTAATTGAAGTAGTTTGTAATAGTACTATCGTTGTAGCTGTTGGTGATATTGTTAGTGATGGTTGTTAGCAGCGCGTAACCACTGCCACTGGTGGCGCTGCGGTAGATACGCTGTTCTGTAATGGCAGGGTTACTGGAAGTGGACACTGTCCATGTGAGATCCACAGAACCGTCATTACCTACGCCACTGACCAACGTGGGTGGATTGGTAAAGCTAGTATCGGGCGTAGCGCTTGACTCGTTCGAATTCGTAGATTCCTGAGAGACATCGATCGCGCGAACTATATAGTAGTACGTGGTGCCATTACTGACTGCACTGTCGGTATAGATAACTGTCGTCTTGTCGCCAATCGTTGCCACCAGAGAGTAAGGTCCGCCGGGGCTGGTACTACGGTAGACTTTCTGTTGAATGACATCACTAGAATTGGATACCGTCCAGGAGAGGGCTACTTCAGCCTCAAATGGCGTTGCACTAAGGCCGGTCGGCGCGTTCGGCGCAATATTGTCTAACGGGGCGACATTGGTCTCGGTTGAATTAGCGGACTCCTGTAGGCCTTTATAGCTCCTGATTACATAGTAATAGGTGGTGCCGGTGGTTACCGCGGTGTCTGTATAGGCCGCAGTAGTATTATTATTGAAGGTCGTAATGAGCGTGGGTGATGGATCACTCGGCGTCGTACTGCGGTAAAGCCGCTGCTGAATCACGCCTGGAGTCGCGGACACAGTCCAGGTTAGATCAATAGAACCACCCTGGTCCGCTGGCGTGTCTACTGCAGCCACGCCTGTTGGCGCGGCAGGCGGGGTGTTGCGTACCTGTGCATCAGTTGACGATGTCCAGTTGTCGTAGGCCAGCTCCTTGACCCGTGCGTTGTCATTATCCGAGATGAAGATGGTGGGTTGATCACTGACAATGGCCAGGTCGATGCCAATAAAGCCGGTGGCTCCATTGAACTGGTAGTTACCACTGCCGCTCGTGGTGCCACCGATGACCATCAGGCTATTGCCGTCAGCATCGAACTGCTGGATGCGATGATTGTCGCGCTCACTGACCCAGAATTTTCCATCCGCCTGAATTTCGATTTGATAGGGATAATCGACATCACCCGCCGCGGCACCGAGATTGATGCCGCCAAAAGGAAAGAAGAAACCGCAGCCGTCGTAAGATACCCAGATCTGATTGCCACCACTATCGGCCACCATCACGGTACTGCCGGTCGCATTAGTGGCAATACCGCGAGGCAAGTTGGTGGAGAGTGCGGCACCGGTACATGTAACCCAGCTGCCACCGCTATCTTCAGACTTGTAGACCTTGTTGTTGTTGGGATCGACCCCGTAAACGATTGCGCCATCATCACTGATCGCGACGTCAACCACGGTCGTGACGGGCAACGCACCGGAGCTGCCCCAGCTGCTGCCGCCATCGGTGGATTTATGCAGTTGAGACTCGCCATTCTGAGCGACGTAGATAGTTTGGCCGTCAGCACTGATGGCAATGCCATAGGCCTTATTCGCTGTCACGACGCCGCTAACAGAACTCCAGCTAGCCCCGCCGTTAGTGGATTTGTAAAAGTAAGGCGAAGTCTTTCCAGTCAGCCACATCTTCTGAGGATTGGAGGGGTCAACTCCAATTTCATTAGGATTACTGGTGGGGGATGAATGGTGGGCAACAAAATAGGCATCGTCGATCTGATAGGGGTAATCACCATCCGGCAGTTTCGCGCTGTTGTCATCCGTCCCGTTCCATGCGTCATTTTTGACACCCGCAGTCTTGTTGGCGGAGGTATAAGATGGACCGGAGGGCCCTGTCACTTTCTTTAATATGTTGTTGGCGTTATCGACAACCCTGATCCACGTCAGGGCACTATTCGCCAGTGTGTATGAAAAAGTGGTGAATTCAATATCAGGATTAAACGGATTAGGTGACACCGACACATTGCTAACGTTACTGGAAAGCGCGGGCAGGGCGATGGCTGTCACAATGGTTGGATTGGTGCCGCTCACGGTATCGACATCATTGTAGGTCATGCGCACATCGTAGGTGCCGCCGAGATTTAATCCAGTGATGGTGGTGGTGAACGGGCTGGCACTGTGCGCATGGGGATTGGGTGCCCAGACGGTATATGACGGCGCACCGTTCAGTTTGTATTCTACGGTATAGGTGTTATTGGTGTTGTCATCATCGCTATACGGCATACTGATATCGATAGCAGTGCCACTGGCCGCTACTGCGGTGGCGACGCCAGCCGTGGTGGAGTTGACCGGTGTGGGCAGCGTGATGTTCAACACGGTCTGCGGATTGGTACCTGACACGGTATCCGCGTCATTGTATGTCATTTCAACATCGTAGCTTTCGCCGGGCGTGAGGCCGGTAATCGTTGTCGTAAACGGCGTGGCGCTATGTGTCTGGGGGTTGGGTGTTAAGGTTACCCATGACCCCTGAGGGCTGTTCACCCTGTGTTTCACGGTATAGGTGTTGTTGCTATTGTCATCATCGGTATAGGGCATGCTGACATTGATGCTCGTAGTGCTTGCTGCCGCTGCCGTCGCAGTCCCGACCGTGGTTGAATTTACCCCAGCCGCACTAGAGATCTGTAGATGGGTAGTGGATGCCCAGTTGTCGTAGCCGACCTTTTTGATGCGGGTGTTGCCATAATCGGCGACAAAGATATAGGGTTGGCTGCTGATGGTGGCCAGACCGATGCCGAAGTAGAAAGTACTCGAGTTGAACTGGTAGTTGCCACTACCGCTCGACGTACCACCATAGATCATCAGGCTGGTGCCGTTGGCATCGAATTGCTGAATGCGATGATTGTCGCGCTCACTGATCCAGAACTTGCCGTCAGACTGAATCGAGACCTGATAGGGATAGCTGACACCACTATTGACCACGACACTAAAGCTCGAGCAGCCGTCAGTAGATTTATAGAGGCGATTGTTGGAACTGTCGGCGACGATGACGGTGGTGCCGGTGGCACGATCAGTGCCGATACCACGGGCACTGCCACCAAGCGCCATGCCCGTAGCACTACAGGTACTCCAGGAGCTACCACTATCGGTGGATTTATAGATGTTGTTTAGATCGTAATCAAGGGCATAAATGGTTGCACCGTCCCCCTTGATAGCGACATCGATTACCTTGGTCGAGCCGCCGGGAAAGCTGGCGGTGGTCCCCCATGAACTACCGCCATTGGTGGATTTGTTGAGGCTCGACTGGCCATCGTCGGTGATATAAATCGTCTGACCATTATCGCTGACCTCGATTGCATAATCCTTGGCCGACGAACCGGTACCGGAAACGCCCGAAAATGTTGAGCCCCCGTCGGTGGACTTGAAGACATAGGGACCGGTCTTGTTGGTCATCCAGATAGTACTGGGATTGGATGGGTCGACCGCGATATCAAATGGCTGCCCCCCTCCTGTTAAATGAGCGCTGAAAAAGGCATTATCGATGGTATATGGGTAGGTGCCATCAGGCAGCAAACTTGCCCCATCGTTCTTGCCGTCCCACACTTTATTGCGTGCGCCGCTTAAACCCTCCGGATTCTTTGGGCCTGTGTAAGCGGTCGTATCGATCAGCGTCTTCTGCAGGGCTGGTACAGTGTCATATATTCTCAACCACAATAGAGAATCAGTTCCGACGGTGTAAGAGATGGTGGTAGATTCAGGCAGGCTGGCGTTAAATGGATTGGGGGTCGCTGAGATGCCGGTGACATTGGCCGACTGTGCAGGAAGGCTGCAAACCAGCGCAGTGATAAAACCAAGCTTGCTCAGCCATGCTCTGGTAGTCTGCTTTAAGTTAAACGGCATCATATGTTTCCATTTGGTTTGCAGTAACATTTGCTAACGTATTTAAATTTTTAAAACATCGGTTTGTTTATGGATATGGGTCACCCTGACTCCATTCACTTGACCCTTCCCAAAAATTCCGCCACTCAACCGCCTGCACATCAAAATTTCCATCCGCATAGATATAGGTATCCCCATACCCACCCGCCTTGTCAAAGGTGCCTGTCCAACGGAATTTGCCGGCCGTGACATTCAAATTTCTGCCAGTGGCTGGTGCAGGGCCACCACCCGGGGGCGGTGGGGGCGGGGCGATCGAAGGATCGAACAGGTACGCAGCCGCGCCGCTCTCGGGTTCGATGGTGAAAACCGATGGCAAGGTGCTAAAGGCGAAGGTCTCTTCAGGAATAGGATCCGCGGGATCCGCGATGCCCATATTATATTGACGCATGACAAACAGTTGCGGATCACTGGTGTCATCTGAATAACTGATATTCCGCATATCAACTTCAAACTCTGTCTTGAGTGCGCCAGGGACGGTAATGGTCTGCTGGATATAAGGTTTACGATCGAAGCGCTTGTGGGTGCCATCGAAATAATAGCCATCTTTTATGAAATCGAGTTCAACCGTATTGCCATCGGTATCGGTATCCTTGAGGTACATCCGTATCGCGACCATCGTCGGGTTACCAGTGCCGTTACCGGTAGTGCCGGGGTCTTCGCTTTCATGCGATAGTGGCTGGAACCGGGCGGCATTTGACCCGCCAGAAGGTGATCGCATCCCACCGGGCGTCGAACCAACGTTCAGCCCGGGGCCGTGGATATAGACCTCCTGCACCCAGCCCTGAGCCGGATCGCCGATAATCTGGTGGTAATAGCCTGTTCCACTACTATCTTCCCACTCTTCCACAAAGTAGGGCCACTCGTCCCCGTCGGCATAGCCTTTATGGGGCTTGGGATCGGTGGATGATTTGCCAGCCATATGTTCGTCGCAACCGTTGTCGCCCACCCCTGCAAATCCGCAGGAATATCTTACCCCAGCGGCGTTGCCAGAGATGGGGGCGAAGCTTAGGTCAAAATCATCCCCGAAACCCTCCGCGTTTACGGGGGTATTCACAGCGATGCCTGACAATGCTGTCAGTAACACCAGCATGATCTGAAACGGCTGCAGAGACCGCGCTTGATGCGATATTGTATGTGACGAAATTTGATACAAGACTTACACCCTAAACTCTGCAACTAGAATAATGCGAAGCAGCCTGGTTCATCATTAATAATGGTGGCTCGCGCATACCGCTATCCCTGCGTCGAAGATGGATTCCCTGCTAAATATGTTATCGACAATATGCCTTTAATCTTTATCACGCACTCTACCTCTGAAAAAACTGCCTCCAGATGCAATCAAAGCGATTATTATTCATTAGTAACAATGAGTTACGCTGTCGTAAGGGGTGTATTTTAAGCCGCTTTAGCACCATTCAGAGCCAGATCGAATGCCCCGCACTAGCTAACAGGATTTGGATGCCACGGCCGATCGAAAACCGCAAATGACAGGGATGTGTCAGTGGCTGCTTCGCGCATATCGAAAGGCTTGTTGCCTCTCAGTCAATCCATTGAAATTGTTGATATGATTTTCAAAAGGGGTTTACAAGCAGCTGGCTGTTGTTGCCATATAGCGACATAGTTGGCCAATAAATATGAGCGCATGAAGGCATTACACTTGACTGTGGCACGCTTCAGGTTTGCCGCTAAACCTCAACAAGGAAATATATTTTAATTATAAAAATCAAATAATTAAGTAATATCTACGTGTGTTGGCGTCCAAATTTATCACGATGCATTTATTATAATTACGCTCACGTTTGTTATCAGAGCGCAAAAACTTGCCCACAACGATTAAAAACCTTAGTATCTTAATCATATAGGATATGCATCTTTATCGGCGGAAACGCTGCATTCTTGAATAAATATGTGGGGCAGCCACCCTACTCTAAAGAAAAATAATACATAAAGAGCATTCATTTTAATTTGACATGACGATAACGCTTCGACAATTTGCTCAAACCGCTGGTATCCTGATCGGGGCATCTTTGTGTCTGGCGACAACCACAACGCACTCCATTGCAGCTGGATTCGGCGACGATTTCGGCCTCAATTTTCAGCCCATCGGCGATCTTAACGGCGGCAGAATACAGTTTGCCTGTAATTATCCTGGCGAGGCCAGAAGGGACTGTGAAGAGGGTATGGCGGCCAAGGATGGTAACTTTAAAGTCCACCCAGGGCCTCCAGATGATGATCAACCCTATCTGGTCGAGACCTGGGGCACGGGCGATCCTGGCTACTGGCATCAGATCATCGGTGACCCGGCTCAGGGCTGGGTGCAGGAGGTCTACCTGCATGGTCCCCTCAATATCGGCAGTACCCCGGGCGGCATCAGGGCACCCTCCGACGGGCAAAATGATGCCCGCTTCCAGCCACTGCTGAGTGACTCCAAAATCACCGGTAACGGCACTGGTAATCCGACCATGATCGCGATACGCATGTATATGAGGGATACCGATTCCACTGGCACCACGATTGAAACGGATTTCATTAAAGATGGCTTTGTGGTTGATGGTTCTGGCGACAAACGTTTCGACCGCAAACCCTATATTGAGCAGTTCATTACCACTCAGGATCAACTCAGATCCGAATTTATTGTCGATATGCGCAATATTAGTTATTTCGATGACAGCACCGATCCACAGCTTTTCGTCATGCGTCAGTACAACATGGATATGGTGAATCCGGAAAATCCGATTCCCGAAGACAATTCCATGAATAGTCTCTTTGCAGCGGTATTAACCACGGAACCAGAGAGTGGCCTGGCCGCATTCTTATTCGATCCGGCGGTTCCCGCACCGCCACCACCACCAGGGAGTTCTGCACCACCGCCCGATGGCAGGAATATAAATCTGACTGCCGGTAAATTTCGCTGGACGGGCGACTACGATGCTGCGGGAAGCATCACCGATGAGTATATCTATACAGAAGATACTTTTGATGTTCAGTCTGTCGAGTGGCTCGATTTCTGGAATGGCTCAAGCGAATGGAGCCCGGGTGATCCCTACGGAGACCCGCCGCTCTAGTGAACCACACCGAATTTGATTGAACATTGCAATCTTCGATATAGCGTTACTGCGGCACTGAGCAATCTATGGGGACTTCTATTGCTTCCCCCACAATTGCGCACCGCATCTTTCTTACTTCAAACTCATTCATCAATGGCGCTCACCTCTATTTACTTTTGAACTGTTCAAACGATGCATCACATCCAGGCTCACTGAAAAATCAAAAGCCACACCCCAACCCCAGATTTTTCAGTTTCATTTAAGCTCATTTGCTTAGAGTGCTGACCAACATAACATTGCTTATGTAAAGTCATTCACACTACTGGAGGAAAATCTAATGTTTAAACAGATGCAAATTTTACTGGTAACTACCGTTCTCATCATTGCTGGCCCGAGTGCCTGGGCAGATACACCACCTAAAATAGATGTACCAGATTCTCACTCGATTGAAAACATGGGCAAGATAAATTTATACCGCGTTCAAATGCAAGGGCTCGAGTTTGGGCGAGATGAAGAAAAGGTGGATGCTGAGATCCTGGTGACACTCGATACCAAACCCGAAATGGTCTATACAGTGAGACTTCATCCTGACTCTCCCCCCGTTAACAAAATACTGGCAGATACTCTGCGCGATGCATATCTAAGCCAAACCAATGTGACGTTATATCATCAAAAAGGACGTACGGGACAAAAGCACGTAAAGATCCATATGGTCCAGCTTAACAGAAAATAGAGACTATCTATCGGATCGCTCTATTACTCTACAACAACCGACAAGGTCTTGATGGCCTACTATTTCCCGTTCTGCATAAAACTTATGCAGAACGGTGTTTAATTTAAAAAATATTGAAGGGGAGAGATTTCGCTTATACATGCAGATACTGTGCTCGATATTTTCTATATTTGTAACCCTATAACGAAAGCCTATTTTACAGGGGGGGCTTCAGCCTCTACTGTTTTTTCTACTTCCGCCGCCTTTTTCAGAAACGCGGAGAATTCTTCTACAACAAACTTAACAGGAATCGATATCCCAAACCCCTCCGAGCCAATGGATCTGGTCGACATCAGTTTTTGAGTATTAACACCCAATACACGCCCATCTTCATCTACCAACGGGCCTCCGCTATTACCCGGTAATATTTGGGTATCCGTGTAAATATTATTATCGCGCTTACCCGTGATAATGCCGGAGGTTACAAAGTCCTTTAATCCTAGTGGGCTGCCTACTGCATAGACCTTCACCCCCTGAGCAATGACGCCTGGTTTAGTGGTATCGATAAAAGGTGTTATGTGATCATCTAGCTTTATTAAGGCCAGATCATGTTTTTTGCTCAGCTTAACCAGACTGGCCTTCACTTTAGTGCCGTCCTTAAGTGTGACCTTGAACTGTCGTGAAAATTTAGCGCGTGCAGAGCGAGAGTCAAAGTCAGAAGTCTTCCTGGATACTTCCCGTTTCTTGTCATTCAACCACTTTGTATCCTTTTTATGGCCTGACTTCATTTTTTTAAGGCGCTGTTCGTAGACCTCATACTCGGCATAAGCAACTTTTTTTTCACGATCATTATAGCGATCAATATCTTTTTTATATTGTTTTAGCTCGGACTCCATCTTTTTGAGCTTAGCCTTTCTTACTGCCAACTCCTGTTCAACTTCATTGATCTTTTTCTTAGCCTCATCTAAATCCTTATCGGTCTTCTTCCAGGCCTTGAAGTCAGCAGGTCTTACCACATGTTTGTTTGTCACAATATAGCCATCCCGGCTCACAAAAAAACCAGAGCCAGAACCTAGCGCGGTCTCTACCGAGACCACCGCAAGCGTCGTTTCTTCTATCATTGTCGATGGCTTATACTTGCTCTGCAATGACGCAGCGATATCTTTTGCAACCACCTTTTTCTTTTTACCTTTATAACTTAATATTTCAGACTTTTGAGTACTCTTCGGCGGCTTATCGGTAAACTGCCACTTTCCCGTGGCATCTTTGTATTTATAAATTTCCGCCATCCCCGGCGTGACAACTCCCAGCATCATTGCGCCGCACAGCAGCACTAATAGTTTATTTATCCGGGAATTTATCCGGGAATTTCGAGCAGAAAGCATCATTAAACTCACTCAACCATCAGTACTTAATTATAAGAAAGAAAACTTAATTTTCACCACTCACCAATATCTGGTAATGGTAATACATATAACGGCCAGAACCACTAGCAACTAGAATAGATTAGTTGAACCACTGTCAACGCCAGAAAAAAGGAGGGCGAGCGAGCAGCAATACGCTCACTCGCAGTTGTGTTATTACGACGGTAGAAACTCGATTGGATATGAGACTGTCACAGTATCAACCTCTTTTTCACCAAAGTTAAACTGTTTGATACGCGCCAGAATACGGCTCTCGAGTTTTGAGTTTTTCAGTTCACTCGAAACGATTCGTACGTCGACCACTTCACCGGAGGGTGCAATGACGATTTCAAGCACAATCATCCCCTTCAAGCCAGGGTCTTTACGACGCTCGCGCTTATAGATCGAGAACAGCTTGCTCTTGTTACGATCAAACACCATGACAATCTCTTCTTCGCTACGCATGTTCATCTTCGAC
>CALZHD010000032.1 GCA_945787155.1 uncultured Gammaproteobacteria bacterium
ATATTCGACAACCTTCTTTATTCTGTATTTTATACAGAATTTTTTAACAATAATACGCTTCATAAATGAAACTCGCTAATCATTCTTCGGCACATAACGTTTAGCATGAGCCGATGGTTTTGGAACGCCAGTGACAAAAACTGTCGGTCTCTATGAAATATTTAGAAATATTTAGGGTCAGTGTAAAAACTAAACGTGTGCTTTGGGTCGAGAGCGGTGTTTGTCAAAATAGTTGTCGCCTAGATTAGTCATGCTGCTTCTTTATGATGCTTGGACTTGATGTCTTTGTGGACTATTTCAGGTCTGTATGCATTCCCACGCTGGAGCGTGGGAACGAGAAATTCTTACACAGAAAATCTTGTCGACAGGTTCTTAATCAGAGCAGATACTAAAGCGCACGCATCAAAACCAACGCATCCTCACGCCCATCTTTTGCCGGATAGTAAGCGTTGCGTCTGCCGATCTCATTAAAGCCCGCTTTGTAATATAGGTCGATTGCGATTTCATTCGAGGCGCGCACCTCAAGCAACATCGTATCGGCGCGGTAACGGCGAGCATCTTCCACCAGATGTGCCAGCAGGCTTCTGCCTATCCCATTACCACGTAATGTTTCACCTATACATAGGTTGAGAATATGTGACTCGCCTGCTGCCACTGTCATAATGGCGTATCCTTTTGCTGTACTATTCTGCTCAACCACATAACAGTGGTAATTAACTCGCAGGCAATCTTTGAAGATTGTTTCGCTCCACGGATAGTCATAGGTATCACGCTCAATCGCAAGTACGCCCGGTAGATCAAACTCAGACATTTTACGAAAACAGTAATCATCAGGAGAGAGGTCTCCTTTGCCTGGGTGAAAATCATCCATATTTTTCATACTAACTATTTCGGTCAGTAGGCTATGATGGATTAGCCTGCGATGCCGTCCTTAAGTTTTGTCAGTACAATATCGCGTGCCCGCTGTAGATCATGCCATGCTTTGCGTTTTTCTGAAGGAGAACGCAATAAGTAGGCAGGGTGATAGGTAACCACCAGCGGGATATCGGTACCAGGATAATAGAGCTCCTGCTCACGCAAAACGCCAACAGGCTCATCACTCTTCAACAGGTTTTGCGCTGCTATATGTCCCACTGACAGAATCACAACAGGCTTCACCAACGCAATTTGACGTTTTAAATATGCCTCACAGCAGCTTATTTCATGCGCCTGTGGGTCACGATTATTGGGTGGGTGACACTTAATAATATTAGCGATGTAAACTTGCTCACGCTTAAAACCGATCGCACGTAACATCTCATTCAATAACTGACCCGCACGACCAACAAAGGACTCACCCTGACGATCCTCGTCGGCACCCGGCGCCTCACCGACAACCATCAAGCTTGCCTGTTGATCTCCGATGCCAAACACTGTCTGGGTACGGGTGGTATGCAGTGAACACTGTTCACAACTAGCTACTGTGCTACGCAATGCAGCCCAGTCCATCATGAAGAGATCGTTAACCACCTGAACAGCAGGGCCACTAACAGGCTTATCAGCTGAAGTCTCTTTACTACTCTGAGGAGATGCTAGCGGAGTAGCAGAGGCCACTTCTGCGACTGATAGCGATGATGCGGGCACCTCAACAGGAAGATCGCGACGTTGCCACACCTCGATCCCCATCGCCTTCAGATACTGCTGTTGTAACGCTACCTCTTCCCCCATCACATCCTTCTCGCTTTTATCTTTTACTCTTTTACCTTGTATCTTTCCCCTGCCGTTATCATACCTGCGGATGAGCCCGTTCAATCGGCTCAAGCAGTTTATTGACGGCATTGAGATAGGCCTTGGCGGATGCGATGACGATATCGGTGTCGGCTCCCTGGCCGTTGACGATGCGGCCGCCCTTCTCCAGCCTGACCGTTACCTCACCTTGCGAATCGGTACCACTGGTGATGCTATTGACTGAATAGAGCTGCAGTTCTGTTTTACTCTTGACCACAGATTCGATCGCTTTAAAGGTCGCATCCACCGGTCCACTGCCACTCGCCGCGGCGCTCTTCTCTTCGCCATCATAAGAAAGCGTCACTGCAGATTCAGGAATTTCACCCGTTTCGGAACAGACCTTCAACGACACCAGCTTGATACGTTCACTGCCTGCCGCAGCACGGGTCTGTGTCACGAGTGCCTGCAAGTCATCATCATAGATTTCATGTTTTTTGTCTGCCAGATCCTTAAAGCGTGAAAAGGCATCATTGAGCGCCTCTTCAGTCTCAAAGACGATATCCAGTTCCTGCAAGCGTGCGCGGAACGCATTGCGTCCTGAATGTTTACCCAGCACCATGCGGTTGGCACTCCAGCCCACATCTTCGGCACGCATAATTTCGTAGGTCTCGCGACTCTTCAACACCCCATCCTGATGAATACCCGATTCATGGGCAAAGGCATTAGCACCTACAATCGCCTTATTGGGTTGCACTGCAAAGCCGGTAATACTTGACACCAGACGACTGCACGGGACGATCTGCGTGGTATCGAGTGTCGTGTTGCAGGAAAAGAGATCCTGGCGTGTCTGAATCGCCATCACAACCTCTTCCAGTGAGGCGTTGCCAGCACGCTCACCCAGACCATTAATGGTACATTCCACCTGTCGTGCGCCGTGCATCACGGCAGAGAGTGAATTGGCCACCGCCAGGCCAAGATCGTTATGACAATGGACAGAGAATACGGCCTTGTCTGCATTGGGCACACGTTCGATCAACTCACCGATCAAGGCACCAAACTGATGGGGCAAGTTATAACCCACCGTATCCGGGATGTTAATGGTGCTGGCGCCGGCATCGATCACCGCCTCAATAATTCGGCACAAAAAATCGTGTTCGGAGCGTCCCGCGTCTTCCGGTGAAAACTCCACATTATCGGTATATTGTCGTGCCTGTTTTACCGCCTTGACCGCCTGCTCAACCACCTGATCCGGTGACATGCGCAGCTTCTTCTCCATGTGGATCGGGGATGTTGCGATAAAGGTGTGGATACGACCCGAGTTGGCGGGTTTGATCGCCTCGCCGGCACGCTCGATGTCTTTATCAAGGGCTCGTGCCAGACCGCAAACGGTACTGTCTTTTACGGCACGCGCCACCGCCTGTACTGAAGCAAAGTCGCCGGCGCTTGCCATCGGAAAGCCGGCTTCGATAACATCAACACGCAGACGCTCCAGCGCCCTGGCGATACGCACCTTTTCATCCTGCGTCATCGATGCGCCGGGACTCTGCTCTCCGTCACGCAGGGTGGTATCGAATATGATTAATTTTTCTTTTGCATTCATTGCACTACTCCATCCAGTACCCCAGTTTAACCGAGACACAGACAAGATAAAACAACAGGATATCGTCGTTTAAAACGCACGGTGTGCTCAATCTGAGATCAGGAAAAATTGCCGTATACCATTAGGACAGTAGCTGGCAGGAAAAGGTCAGCTTTTCCTATCCCCGCTTACCCCTCAGGATTGTCATTACTGCTATCGCTCGATTCATTGCTTCCGCTTTGCTGACGAACACGGCGGCGTTGTCGCAACTGCCACAGGGTTAATATCGGGCCGGAGGCCGCGTAAATAAAAGCAATCGAAAACAGGATATAAGGCGGATTGGTGGAGATAAAGACAAACAACAGCGCAATAAAGAAGATCGTCACAAAGGGCACTTTGCCTTTGATGTCAAAGTCCTTGAAGCTGCGATAACGCACCTTGCTCACCATCAACAACCCGGCCGAGATCGTCAGCAAAAAGGCCCATAGCGCGACATCACTCCCTTGAATGGCATATTCCTCACCTGCCCACACCAGCCCCACAATCAATGCAGCAGCGGGCGGTGATGCCAACCCCTGAAAGTACTCCTTATCAACCACATTCAGTTGGGTATTAAAGCGTGCGAGACGCAACGCCGCGCCAGCGGTATAGACAAAAGCCGCAATCCATCCCAACTTGCCCATCGAACTCAAAGACCACATGAAGATCACCAGCGCGGGGGCCAGGCCAAACGAGACCATATCGGCCAGGCTATCGTACTCTGCGCCAAAGTCACTCTGTGTGTTAGTGATACGCGCCAGTCGCCCGTCGATACCATCCATAATCATCGCAACAAAGATGGCAATCGCTGCTGCTTCAAAACGCCCATCAATGGCCGCAATAATCGCAAAAAAACCGGCAAAGAGTCCTGCTGTTGTAAACAGATTGGGTAAAAGGTAGATCCCTTTACGTCTTTGTTTATGTTCTGTCATGACATCCTGCTGTTAGACTTCATGTTTCCGCTGCCGCTTGAATCGCTGCTTCTGGTATCACCTCAGGCGCAATCTGGTGAATCAATGATGCCAGAATATCTGAACCTGCCGTCACTCTATCACCCTCAGCCACCTGAATCCTTGTGTTAGCAGGCAACAACACCTCAAGATAGCCGCCAAAACGGATCAGACCACACCGCTCACCTTGCCCGATACGTTCTCCGGAGTGATGATAACAGATCGGTTTCAAGGCGCGCCTACCGACACCCATCACCAACACTACATCATCATTTTCATCGGTCTGCAACCACATCGCATAATGATCCTGCGCTCTGTTTTTTGCGTCACCCTCTACGACTGAAGGCTTGCACCAGTGTTGAATGATCTTGCCTTCAATCGGTGCGCGCGTGACGTAGCTACCCAGGCGATTCATGCGGATGCTCACCCTGATCGCATCACGCTCCAGATAGTTGTCATGCACCCGATCGACTGAGAGCACCACGCCATCAGCAGGAGAGACAACCCCGAGTGGTGCGGGAGGTATTGCACGTGCTGGGTCTCTAAATAGGTATGCCAGCAACAGACAAAGCAACCACAGTGGCAATGCTGCCAGTAGACCAAAATAAAACTTTGCGGCAAATCCCGATGCCACCGTGGCACCAATAAACAACCAGCCTTCACGGGCAATATATGGTCGCACGCCACCACTCATCGCAAAAACCTCCAGGTATTAACATAAAAAGCCCCAAAGCCGGAGACAGTCCAGCTTTGAGGCTTAATACCGTTGTGGTCAGCCATTCTGCTTCTCAACAACGTGACGTCAGATCCAATCCTAACAGTCTAGATCAGATTAGTTTTTATCCTGATCGACCAGTTTGTTGTCCTTGATCCACGACATCATGCCACGCAGTTTGGCTCCCACTTCTTCAATGCCATGTTCGCGACCGATGCGGCGCTTCGCCTTCAGCGTTGCAGCACCTGCCTGATTTTCGAGGATGAATTCACGTGCGAATTCGCCGTTCTGGATCTCGGTCAGGATCTGCTTCATCTCTGCACGGGTTTCGTCAGTGATCACGCGAGGGCCACGGGTCAGATCACCATACTCAGCGGTGTTGGAGATCGAGTAACGCATATTGGCGATACCGCCTTCATACATCAGATCAACAATCAGCTTCAGCTCATGCAGACATTCAAAATAGGCCATCTCAGGTGCATAGCCCGCTTCAACCAAGGTATCGAAACCCGCTTCAACCAGTGCGCTAGCACCACCACACAAGACTGCCTGCTCACCAAACAGATCGGTCTCTGTCTCTTCGCGGAAGTTTGTCTCGATAATCCCGGCACGGCCACCGCCGTTGGCGCTCGCATAAGAGAGTGAGATCTCTTTCGCCTTGCCACTTGCATCCTGATGAATCGCGATCAACGAAGGAACACCGCCACCCTGGGTGTAGGTTGAACGTACCAGATGACCAGGGCCCTTTGGCGCGATCATGATCACATCAAGATCGGCACGCGGCTCGATCTGTTCGTAATGGATGTTAAAACCGTGAGCAAAAGCCAGTGCAGCGCCCTGCTTGATGTTGGGTGCGATCTCATCACGATAGACAGCTGCCTGATGCTCATCCGGTAGCAGCACCATGACAACGTCAGCAGCCGCGACTGCCTCGGCGACTGGTTTTACAGTCAGCCCTGCATTGGTGGCCTTGGTCGCTGACGAAGAACCGTCACGCAGGCCAACCACTACATCAACGCCTGAATCCTTCAGGTTATTGGCATGGGCATGGCCCTGTGAGCCGTAACCAAGAATCGCAACGCTTTTGTCCTTGATAATGGACAGGTCTGCATCTTTGTCGTAATAGATATTCATCGCTTTATTTCCTCTTTCTAAAATCCAAATTCATTCATACCACCACGCGCCAGCCAATAAAGGCTGAGCGCAGTGTCTCAAAAACCACCCATTACCAATTAGGGATGCAGGCTCTTTTCGCCCCGTGCAATACCGCTAACCCCGGAACGCACGGTCTCGATGATCTCATCGGTGTTGATTGCCGTAATAAACTCGACAATCCTGTCGCCAGAATCGGTCAATTCTATCGTATATGTCGTTTCGGTAACATCGATAATACGTCCGTTGAAGATATCCGCGAGCCGTTTATACTCCTCACGAGCATCACCTTCGGCCTTGACCTTGACCAGCGCCATCTCACGTTCGATATGCTCATCTTCACTCAGGTCTACCAGCTTGATCACATCAATCAGCTTATTCAGCTGTTTGGTGATCTGCTCGATGATCTCCTCAGAACCACGTGTCACGACTGTCATACGCGACATTGAGGGATCCTCGGTCGGGGCCACCGTCAATGATTCGATATTATAGCCACGTGCTGAAAAAAGCCCAGCGACACGAGAAAGCGCGCCCGCCTCATTTTCCATCAAGATTGAAATTACATGTCTCATTACAGCTACACCCCAACCCTATACCAGGATCATTTCATTGAGGCCGGCTCCGGCAGGAATCATCGGATAAACATTTTCTTCCTGATCGGTGACGAAATCCATAAATACCAGACGGTTCTTCAGCTTCATCGCCTCTTCCATCGCACCGTCAACATCGGCCGGGTTTTCGATACGCATCCCCACATGCCCATAACTCTCCGCCAGTTTCACGAAATCAGGCAGCGCATCCATATAAGACATCGCATAACGGCGCTCATAGAAAAACTCCTGCCACTGACGCACCATCCCCAGATAACGGTTATTCAGCGCGATAATCTTGATCGGCAGGCCATACTGCAGGCAGGTTGAGAGCTCCTGGATACACATCTGAATACTGCCTTCGCCGGTGACACAGGCAACCGTCGCATCCGGGTGCGCCAGTTGTGCCCCCATTGCCGCAGGCAGACCAAAGCCCATGGTGCCGAGGCCGCCTGAGTTGATCCAGCGATACGGCTTATCAAACTTGTAATATTGTGCCGCCCACATCTGATGCTGGCCCACATCGGAGGTCACAAAGGCATCCCCATGAGTCGCATTGTAAAGTGACTCGATCACCTGCTGTGGCTTAATGTGCTCACTCTCATGATCATATTTAAGGCAATCGACACTACGCCACTCGTCAATCTGCTTCCACCACGCCTGCAATGCTGTCTGATCTGATTTTTTATTACCGCTTTTAAGCAACTTGATCATTTCCTGCAGCACATCGGGGACTGAACCAACAATCGGCACATCCACCTTTACATTCTTCGAGATCGAAGAGGGATCGATATCGACATGAATGATCCTTGCATGCGGGCAAAACTTCTCAATATTGCCCGTCACACGATCATCAAAACGGGCACCAATGGCAATCAACACATCACAGTGATGCATCGTCATATTGGCCTCATAGGTACCGTGCATACCCAGCATTCCTACGAACTGCCTGTCGGTCGCCGGGTAGGCACCCAGCCCCATCAGCGTGTTGGTCACCGGGTAATTAAGCAGCTGTGCCAGCTCGGTCAATTCTTTTGCGCCACGCCCTAGTACTACGCCACCACCGGTGTAGAAGATTGGACGCTCAGCCGAAAGCATCATCGTCACTGCACGCTTGATCTGTCCGATATGGCCTTTGACCACCGGATTATAGGAACGCATCGAGACCTTTTTCGGGTATTTGAACTCGGCCTTGTTAGCAGTCACATCTTTCGGTATATCAACCACTACAGGACCTGGGCGACCGGTAGTCGCGATGTAAAAAGCCTTCTTAATCGTCTCCGCCAGATCGGCGACATCCTTGACCAGAAAATTGTGTTTCACGCAAGGACGAGTAACGCCGATCGAATCGACCTCCTGAAAGGCGTCGTTGCCAATCATGTTGGTGGGAACCTGGCCAGTAATCACCACCATGGGGATCGAGTCCATGAAGGCGGTCGCAATGCCGGTTACTGCATTGGTTGCGCCTGGTCCCGAGGTGACCAGCGCGACCCCAGGCTCACCTGTCGAACGGGCGTAGCCGTCGGCCGCATGCGTCGCCGCCTGCTCGTGCCTGACCAGAATATGCTTAACGTCATCCTGTTGGTATAGCGCATCGTAAATATGCAGTACGGCACCACCCGGATAGCCAAACAGATGTGTAACTCCCTCTTCTTTAAGGGAACGGACGAGAATCTCCGCGCCGGTTAATTCCACAGCTAACACCCTCTTTGAAAAGTAAAAACACCCGTGAAAAACGGGTGACTTGAATAATTCAATTACGTATTAATATAAGGGAACGAATTTTAATAAGATTCGACGACAAAAGATAGAGAAGAAAGCGAAAAACTTCTGGAAATATAAGCCATTTCCACGATTTAATACGGTTTTACGCGACAGATCATCGAAATTTAGCAGTAGCAAAAGCAGGAATATTGATATGCCATACTTAAAAATTCAGACCAATATCACCATTGAACCTGCCACCGAGCAGGTCATATTGAAACAGCTATCCGAGACCGTCGCCAACGAGCTTGGCAAACCAGAGCGCTATGTCATGGTGGTACTCGAAGCCGGTAAGCCGATGTTTTTTGCCGCGAATAGTGACCCTGCTGCCTACCTGGAACTGAAAAGTCTCGGATTAGCGGAGGAGACGACACCATCGCTCTCAGCAACGCTATGCGGTGCTGTTAGTCAACAACTCGCTATCCCAGGCGATCGTATCTACATTGAATTTTCCAGTCCACCACGACATATGTGGGGCTGGAATAACGCGACCTTCTGATAGCCTGTGCTTTTGTCGCTCAGTCATCGATAAGATAGCGTTTCAGAAACTGCTGAGTCGCTTCCCACGCCTCATTACTGGCGCTCATCTGATAGGAAGTATTCTGCGGGTTCACAAAACCAGCGTCGGCATCGACAGTGACTACATCAAAAATCTTACGTAGCCTCAACATCACCTGCTGAAACTCGTCGACCTTTTCCACACTCAGGTTGCGATCTCGCTGCGCAAACACCCCTAGCATCGGCACCTCAATTCCCTCAAGATTCTGCTGCGCACCTGAAGGCAAGGCGTAAAAGGCAATCAGCGCATCAATATCAGCATTCTCATCAGACGCCACCTGATACAGGAACTTAGCGCCGTACCCCCATCCCATAAGCGCCACTTTGCGCTGTCGCTTTTTAAGATAGTTAAGTGAGCCGTTAAGATCTGCAAGCACCCATTCAGGATCAGTCTGCGCCATCACCTCCTTGGTCATCAGCGCATCGCGTACTCGGCGGCCGTCATAGAGATCCGCGACCACCACACGGTACCCTTGCTGCGCGAATCGGTCCGCCCAGTTTTTTGCCTCCTGAGCCAACCCCCAGCGGTCATGTGCCAGAACGATGCCAACATCCGCATCCTCAGGGCCAGCCACATAGGCATTGAACGCTGTCCCATAAGCAGTCTTCAGACTGATCATTTCGGCGCTGCCCTGATTCGCCCAGAGACAACAGATAGCCATCAGCAAACACTTACGCCACATACCTTTATCCCCTATCACTCGATAATCCCGAATAAAAAGCATACCTTAGAAGTGACTATCATGCTATCCGTCCATATTAAGTGCTACGCTACGCCTCGCGCAACGCCTGCAATGGAGGATAATTAAGTACCTTACGGGTTGCCAGTACGCCAGCGAGGCCAATGCCGACACCGCCGCCGATAACACCTGCCAACCACACCCAACCATTGAAATGGAATTCCAGTTGAAAAATGTGCTCTGCCAGCACGTATCCCAGCAAGCTCGCGGCCATCGCCGCCACCATGCCCGCCAATGCGCCCAGTGTGACAAATTCGGCAATCACGCCATTCAGCAGACGCCTGCGCCCAGCGCCTAATGTGCGGAGGATAACGCTCTCACGAATACGCTCATCGAGCGTCGCATAGATCGCAGCGTACATAACCAGCAACCCCGCAATCAACGTGAAAAGAAAGACATACTCTACCGCTAGCGTCACCCGTTCAATAATACGCTGAACCTGGGCCATCACCGCAGCGATATCAATGACGGTGATATTGGGGAACTGCCGTACCATGTTATCGAGTACCAGATAATCTTCTGCTGGTAGATAGAACCCCGTCATATAACTCGCTGGAAACGGTTCCAGCACCCCCGGTGAGGCGATGACAAAAAAATTGGCACGAAACGAATCCCATTCAACGGTTCGCAGATTGCTCACCTGAGCGGTGACACGCTGTTCGGCAACCATAAATGTCAGCGTCTCACCCACTGCTATCCCCAATGTCTCAGCGAGTCCCTCTTCAACTGAGAATTGCGCCGTTTCATCTGTGGCTGACCACCACTGCCCACTGACCAGTCGGTTATCTGCCTGCATCTGCGCCGCCCACGAAAGATTAAACTGCCGCTCCATCAGGCGCTGGGCCCGCGCGTTTTCAAAATGTTCGGGCAACACTGGCTCACCGTTTTTCGCGATCAAGCGGCCCCGGATCATCGGAAACAGTTCTGGTGCATTGATCCCCTGTGCCTCAAAAAATGCTGCCAGGGGGGCTATCTGATGCGGCTGAATGTTGATCAAAAAACGGTTGGGTGCATCCACCGGCAGACTATCACCCCACTCCTGTAATAGATCATCACGGATCACAGAAAAAAGCAGCAGTACCATTATGCCCAGGCCAAATGCGATCACCTGTGCCACGCTGCTCAAAGGTCTTCGTATCAAATGCGTAACACCAAACCGCCATTCGGCAAATAAATAATGGCGGAACGCAGCTAGCCACTTCAGCAATAAAAAAGCGACACCAGCCAACAGCAATAACGCGCCGACAAGTCCTCCCAGCACATAGAGCCCCAGCTTGAGATCGCCTGCCTGCCAGACGATCAATGACGCCATTACTGTAAACCCCAGCCCATAGGTTGAAATACTTCGCGTCGGCAAGGCACCCAGTTCGCGACGCAGCACACGTAACGACGGCACGTTTTTCAGGTGCAACAGCGGTGGCAATGCAAATCCAAACTGAGTAACCAGCCCCGTCAACATGCCAAATAGCACGGGTAACATCGACGGTATCGGTAGCGCAAAATCAGCTAACGACCCAACAATCTCGACCAGTACGTACTGTGCGGCAAACCCCAGCAGGCAACCCACTGCGCCCGCCATCAAACCAAGCCACAGCATCTGCAACATAAATATCGACAGAATCTGCTGTTGCGATCCACCCACACAGCGCATCACCGCACAACTATCGAGATGACGACGGATAAAACGTTGCGATGACGTTGCCACTGCCACCCCCGCGAGCAACACACTCACCATCGCCGCAAGCCCCAGAAAACGGCGCGCACGATCGAGTGCGCTGCGCACCTCAGGGCGGGCATCTTCGATCCCCTCGATGCGCTCACCCGGTTGCAGATCAGGCGCCACGGCGGCGCGAAACTGGGCCACCGTTGCAACATCGCCAGCAAACAACATGCGATGACGGACGCGGCTCGCCGGAGTAATCAATTCTGTGCGCTCAAGGTCTTCAATATTCAACATCACACGCGGTGCAATACTGAAGAGCTGTCCACTGGCGCGCGCTGGCTCATGTGTCAAAATCGCAGCAATGCTGAATTCAGCCTCGCCTAGCATCACCCTTTCTCCGACATCGACTGCCAGCTGATCCAGCAACTGAACATCTACCCACACGGTACCGACAGCAGGCACAGTAGTGACTCTACGGTCCGGTGCAAAACGTTGGCTGGCGATACGCAACTCACCGCGCAACGGGTATGGGTTTTCAACCGCCTTAATTGACGCGATTTGATTTCGATCCCCCGACATCATCATGCTGGGAAATTCGACCGAGGTGGAATGGTTCATGCCCAATTCAGCGGCATCTGTGCGCAACCTGTGTGGCAACGCTGTATCGGAGATGATCACCAGATCCCCCCCCAACAGGGTATTAGCCTGATTCTCCAGCGCCAGCCGTACTCGATCCGTAAAAAAACCAACAGAGGTCACGCTGGCCACTGCAATCATCAATGCCAGGCTTAATACACGCAGTTCACCCGCGCGCCAGTCACGCCGTAGCATGCGCCACGACATTCGCATTGATGCTGAGAGGTGCCGGCTCACAGCTCCCCCGTCAACTGTTCTGCGACAAGCTGTCCACCATCGATCCGCAATGAACGGCTGCAACGTCGTGCCAGTGCGTCATCGTGCGTCACGAGGACAATGGTCGCACCCTGTTCACGGTTCATTTCGAACAGCAGATCTATCACCCGCTCGCCAGTAGCACTATCGAGATTTCCGGTTGGCTCATCCGCAAACAAAATTTTGGGCTGAACCACAAAGGCTCGCGCGATCGCAACGCGCTGCTGTTCGCCACCCGATAGCTGTTTAGGATAATGGTGCAGCCTCTCTGCAAGCCCCACCCTGGCTAACATCTCACGTGCCTGTGGTTCAATCTGCGGCATGCTACCCAGTTCCAGCGGCAGCATCACATTCTCCAGTGCGGTGAGATTGGGCAACAGTTGAAATGACTGAAAGATAAAACCGACCATCGACTGGCGCAATGCGGCGCGGCCATCTTCATTGAGCGCGAAAAGCTCATCGCTATCGAGCCATACCCTGCCCTCAGTCGGCACATCGAGCCCGGCAAGAATCCCCAGCAGGGTCGATTTTCCCGAGCCTGAGGCCCCCACAATCGCCACCGCCTCTCCGCTGTTAATCTCAAGATTGAGGTCACGCAGCAGCACCAGCTCTCCTTCTGGACTCATCACCCGTTTACTCAGCCCTTGCACACGCACAATCGGGCGTGAGATATTTTCCACCATGCTTAAACGACTCCTGATTCTCTTTGCCCTCATCGTACCGACAACTGTCGCCGCGCAACAGACCATTGTTGTGATCGGTGATAGTTTAAGCGCCGCCCATGGGATGGCGCAAAAAGAGGGGTGGGTCAACCTGATGGCGCTGCGGATAAAAGCGCAACAGATGCCTTATCGTGTCATCAACACCAGTATAAGCGGTGAAACCACCCATGGTGCCCTTACCCGTTTTAAGGGAATACTCACGGCACATCAGCCAAAAATAGTGATTATTGCCGTCGGTGGAAATGATGGACTGCGTGGACTGTCGCTCAACGCCATGAAAAATAACCTTGCCGCAATGATCGAAGCGGCTCAGGCAGCGCAGTCGCAGGTACTATTAGCCGGCATGCAGCTCCCCCCCAACTACGGCCGCACATTCACCCAGCACTTCGCCAAAAGTTACCAGCAACTGGCAAACGAATACAATGTCGTACTTTTGCCGTTTTTACTGAAGGGAATGGATCAAGATCTGAGCCAGTTTCAGCGAGATGGAATCCATCCGCTCAATACCGCACAGCCGATGATTCTCGAAAATATCTGGGAATACCTGCTGCCTTTAATAAAGGCAACCGAGCCTTAACAAGGCCAATTAATGGTGAGACTCGTCCAGCAATCCGTAGCGCAACGCCACATGGGTCAATTCAGCATCACTATGAATACGTAGCTTTTCAAACAGGCGATAGCGATAAGTGCTGATAGTCTTGGGGCTCAGGCAGAGCTCATCTGAGATTTCCTGGGTCTTTTTCCCCTGCGCAACCATCAACATCACCTGTAGCTCACGATTGGAGAGCGAATCTAGCGGCGATGATGGGCCCGCACCCGGCAGGAAGGTTAATGCCAGGTGTTGCGCAATATCGGCACCGACATAACGCTGGCCTTTATTGACACATTTGATCGCATTGATGATCTCTTCAGGGGTGCACCCCTTGGTCAGGTAACCCACGGCACCACTTTGCAATAGACGTGATGGGAAAGGCTCATCAGCACAGACTGACAGGACTATAATTTTAAGAGAAGGATAAGATTTGAGCAGTTTACGGGTGGTTTCGAAACCACCGATGCCAGGCATCTGAACGTCCATCAACACTACATCAGGCTTTCTCTGGCGAACAAAGTGAATCGCCTCTTCACCACTATCAACATCGCCAATCACCTTGATACCTGGCGCATCATCAAGAATACGCATGATACCAGCACGCACTAGCTTATGGTCATCGACCAATAAGACATTTAACATCCACTACCCCACTTAACTTACATCTACACAATTAGCTTCTACATGGATCAGGCTAGATTATTGCTAGCGCAAAATATGGCGGAGAGGCAGGGATTCGAACCCTGGGAGGGCTACAAACCCTCAACGGTTTTCAAGACCGCCGCTTTCGACCACTCAGCCACCTCTCCTGATCCTACTACTACAATCCTCAGCAATCCAATATGAAGATTATATCGACTAACCGCACACTGGGGCACCCGGACAATTTTACAGTAACTTTTTGAAAACTGTCTAAATAACAAGTCCTTGTAATCAGCGCGGGAGAATATACTCGCTTCTCATGAAAGATGCAACTCCGACTTGATTTTCGTCCACGTAACACCATATAGTACTGACACGAACATTAATTGGAGTTTGAAACAACCATGAATCCGTATCGACAAGATCAAGTTAAAGTAGCCGTGGCTACTGGCGTTGAATCCAACTTTGTCACCACCAAGCTGATCCGCAACACCTACTCGCTACTGGCAGTGACACTGCTGTTTAGTGCCGTGATGGCAGGTGT
This sequence comes from uncultured Gammaproteobacteria bacterium, assembly GCA_945787155.1. Taxonomy (GTDB): domain Bacteria; phylum Pseudomonadota; class Gammaproteobacteria; order SZUA-140; family SZUA-140; genus SZUA-76. Next base: position 14,849 of record CALZHD010000032.1, read on the forward strand.
CTCAATTGCGATACAACCGCCCAGCTTCACTGGCATTGTCTGCTTGCTGGGTGCCCTTGCACTGATCTGGCTTGTCCTGCCTAAAACGGCCAACTCCACCGCTGGACTGGGTGTTGTCTTTGCCATCACTGGCCTGATGGGCTTTGGCCTGGGGCCAATGCTGACTCATTACCTGAGCATGCCTAATGGTGGCTCAATTGTGATGACCGCACTGGGTTCAACCGCGACTATTTTCCTCAGCCTCTCTGCTTATGTAATGGTCACAAAGAAAGACTTTAGCTTCATGGGTGGTTTTTTAATGACCGGCATGATTGTCGCTATTATCTCGATGCTGGTACTGCTAGGTGCAAGTATGTTTGGTTATCACATGCCGATGGCTCATCTGGCACTGTCTGCCATGATCGCGATGCTGATGGCTGGCTTCATCCTTTTTGATACCAGTCGCATTATCAATGGCGGTGAGACTAACTACATCATGGCAACGGTTGGGCTCTACCTTAGCATCTATAATCTTTTTGTTAGCTTACTGCATCTTATCGGCGCATTCAGCGGCGACGATTGATTAACCGTATCCACTACAAAATAAAAAGCCTCGCTTGATAGCGAGGCTTTTTTTATGGTTCACATCACGTCACAATATCGACCATGAACAGTATCGAACACAAATTTGCACAATACGTACGTATCCTTGGCCGCGGCAAAAAAGGGAGCCGCTCCCTCCAACAGGAAGAGGCCTTTGAGGCGATGCGGATGATCCTCAATGAGGAGGTCGAAGCGGTGCAACTCGGTGCCTTTCTGATGTTGCTACGTGTCAAAGAGGAAAGCCCTGAAGAGCTTGCTGGATTTGTCGAGGCAGCACGCGCCTCACTTGCTCAGCCAGCTGTTGCTGTCAATGTCGACCTCGACTGGTCCAGCTATGCAGGCAAACGACGCCACCTGCCGTGGTTTATTCTCGCTGCGCTATTGCTGGCAGAAAATGGCGCCTCGATTCTGATGCATAGCACCGCTGGTCGAAAAGACAATCGCATCTACACACCCAATGTGATGAGCCTCTTTGGCATTGCAAACTGCACCTCACTCGATGAGGCAGCACAACAGATCGCCGTAGATAACTTCGCTTTCATCTCACTGGAAAATTTCAGCCCAAAATTAAAACAGATCATGGAGCTGCGCAGCCTGCTGGGATTACGTTCACCCATCAACACGCTATTACGGATGCTCAATCCATTAGGTGCGCCGCACTTGATGCAAGGCACCTTTCACCCAGGTTATAGACCCATCCATCAACAGGCCGCCATCCATCTACAGCAGGATCACCTGGCTGTCTTCAAAGGCGAAGGTGGCGAATGCGAACGTAACCCCGACGGCAACTGTGAGGTCTTCTCTGTCCACCATGGAGAGGCTAGTGAAGAGAGCTGGCCGGCAATCTTCAAAAAACGCCACTTGAAAGATGAAACGATGGATGTCAGGCGCCTCCTGCAAGTATGGCGCGGCGAAACGGATGATGAATATGGCGTTGCGGCGATCATTGGCACGACGGCAATCGCATTAAAGATGATGGATAAAGCTAAAAGCATTGAAACGGCAGAATCTATGGCGAAGCAGATGTGGAAAAATCGCAATATAATTAAATACCCCTATAGGCCCTCCCCCTAACCACTTCGCCGATGATAAATCCAATGAATAATTTTTGACTCAGACTCCCCTAAAAATCACAATCCCAACGCTACACCTCCCCCAGAGCGAACTAAGACAGGTAACAGAACGATTTTACCCCCAGTGTTCGACTCAACTTATTATCGCCCACCAATAGCACCTTTCTTCCCCTAATCACTAAAATCTCAATAAAAACAGCTCAGAAGAAAGATAGCCTATAGAAATTATGGACTTCGAACGATATATCCATTAAATGCAAAAAGGCATAAAAAAATATCAGCAAGCAGATCAACAGCATTGCGCAATATAAGAACAGTTAACTTACTTTTTGTACTTAGGAAGAGCAAAGGTAAATCATGAAAATTAATTCCCCAGTAACTGGCGTGGAAGTGGATTATTCAAGCAATGCCAATATTCTCTCTACCACCGACCCTAAGGGAGCCATAACCTACATTAATCAGGACTTCATCGATATCAGCGGCTTTTCTGAAGAGGAGCTGATCAATATGAACCATAATGTAGTGCGACATCCAGAGATGCCAGCGGCAGCCTTTGATGACCTGTGGAATAACCTCAAAGGCGGCCAGCCCTGGATGGGAATGGTAAAAAATCGCTGCAAGAATGGTGACCATTACTGGGTTGACGCCTTCGTCACACCGATAACCGAAAACGGGTCCACAGTGGAATATCAATCCGTACGCACCAAACCGACCCGTGAACGGGTAGAGCGGGCGGAAAAGTGCTATCAAAAGCTTAATGAAGGTAAAACTACTGACGCAGACAAACGTAGACTTTCTTTTAAGCATCAATTATTCATCGGTCAGATAATTGCTTCTCTACCAATTCTGGGATTGGCATTATTCAATGGCATTTCTACGATGATGGCAATGGCCATTTACTTGCTGACCCTGATGATAGGCTACGCTGCTATCGCTTATATCATGCGTCCGTTTGACAAGTTGGTGAAGGATGCCAGAGAAGTGGTACAAAATGGTTTGATGCAATACATCTATACCGGCCGTAGTGACGAGATCGGCGAAATTCGGCTGGCCATCAAACTACTCAGATCAAAACTGGGCGCAGTAACGGGGCGTATGTCTGATACCGCAGATAATCTAGTGGTATCAACGAATAAGTCGACCCAAAGCTTAGAAGAGACTCGTCAGAGTATCAAACGCCAGCAGTCCGAAATCGATCAAGTAGCAACCGCCATGAACGAGATGTCCGCCACCGTCAGTGCAGTGGCACAAAATACCACCATGGCATCCGAAGTGGCGCAAAAAGGTAACGACGATGCCATGGCTGGTCAACAAATAGTATCTCAGGTGAGAAAAAGTACCAATGAGCTCGCCAATGAAGTAGAAATAGCAGCCGAGGTCATCGAACGAGTGAGCATAGCTAGCGAAAACATCGGCTCCATTGTAGATGTAATCAATGGTATAGCCGAGCAAACTAATCTATTAGCATTGAATGCCGCGATCGAGGCGGCCCGTGCCGGTGAACAAGGGCGAGGCTTTGCTGTAGTGGCCGATGAGGTACGCTCTTTGGCCAGTCGAACTCAACAATCTACCCTGGAAATCCAGAAAATGGTGGAGCAATTACAATCTGGCACGAGTGAGGCTGTCCAGGCCATGAACAAAGGACGTAGTCAGGCAAATCATAGTGTCGAGCAAACTGACCGGGCCAAGCAGATGCTGGATACCATTATGGAAGGCATCTCCACCATCAAAGATATGAGTATGCAGATTGCCAGCGCCTCTGAGCAACAAAGCGCGATGACAGCTGAGGTAAACAACAACATCGCAAATATAAGCACGATGTCCAAAGAGACCATCGAGGGCGCTGAGACAACAGCAAAAATTTCGCAAGAGCTAATTGAGAATACCGACATGTGCCTGCGTCTGACCAATCATTTTCGTAATACTAACCATTGACGAAACTACAGATCAGACGTATTACGACAAACCTCATGAGATCACATGAGGCCGTTCGCATACGAAAATGCAGCACTAAAGAGCGATTTATTTGGGTAAGAAACTACCGTATAACTCTCGAAGTATTATTATCAATGATCACGCTAATTCGCTAAGCAGCACAAATCCCATACTGCGGCAGAATATCATGCACCACATGGAAACGATGAGCCTGAATGGCATCGTGAAACATCTTCCAGTTACTCTGAAGAAACGCTGGCTGATAACGGTGCACCGGCAGGTCGTGACTTGAACCTAATGCCTGCGCCTTCCATGATTCGCGTCCACGCGGCATGTAATCAGAAATGGCGGCAGCACCAAAACTAAAAGCTCCCCCTCTGATGGCCTGCAACCACTCGGCATGACGATCATCGCCCTCCTCATTGGTCACACCGACAAACATCTCATGCAGCTTGCCCTTGGTATCAACGTCCAGCCCTGCGACACTGGCATCAGGATCACCAAGAATAAAACGCTGCATGGCGATGCACATATGATCGGCCGCCTCCATAAAATCGCGGGTATTATCACGTGCAATCATTTCGCCCCTGCCATTTTCATATTGCCATTGCAGAAAGGGGATATCGGGAAAGACGTTGGCACGCCCATGTCCCAACGGTGGTACAAGATCATCCAGCTTGTCACGCAGCCTCGCCTTTAACCAGGCATTCACGCCACCGCGAAACACCCCCGAATCTCCAGTTTCAACGGTATCTTCCACTTCATTAATATCGTGCATCACACCAGCAAACCCCTGATGAGCCCAGGTATCGGAGTAGACATGCATGGCGACACCCAGACGGTGCAAGCCATAGAGACGATCCTTCTCTAAAATCACACCGCGTACCATCTCCTGCGCGACCGGACTATTGGGTCGACAGACGATTTTGTTGATAAAGCTGCCTTCCGGATTTTCACCTGCTTGCCTGCCACCGTTACCCGGTAAAAAATGAAACGCCAACCACACCTGATGATTGGCCAGTTCCTGAGTATTACGTAGGTCAAGTATCTTATGGGCTGAACTGATACGATGATAGACCGCCTGATTGTCGAACTGGACGACACCGGAGCTAGTAGCATCATCCACATACTGAGATGCGTAGGCGATGATCTCCGCCTTGTTATGTTCAAAGCCAGCGGCTCGGGCGATCACATAAGTGGTGGCGTGGTGAAAATCAATTTGCATGACTGACTCCTTTCTTCCCAGATTGAGATGTGTGAAATGAGGTGACACAGCGATTTATTTCCGACGGTGTCATAAACGTGATTCGTTGATACTTTGGTGTGATACCTAAATTGACCGCTTTGTCACTCCACAACGGGTTATAGGGCAACAGGGTAGCGGCATCGATATCGTGGCTTGCGAGAAAATCGGCAATGCCACGCAGATTCTCCTCAGTAGTCGTGATACCTGGGATCAACGGTATCCGTGGAATCACCGGCACCTGTGCTGCCTCCACCAGTCGACTAAAATTATCCAGGATCAAACGATTTGACTGACCGGTGTATTGGCGACTCGCGGCATCATCAATCAACTTGAGATCAAAATAGATCAGATCGAGCCATGGCAACATCAATTCACTAAAACGGCGATAGTTGAAAAAGCCGCTGGTCTCAATAGCGGTGTGAACACCTTCGGCCTTCAGCGCCTTTAACAACTGATGTACAAACGCCATCTGTTGCGTCACTTCACCACCAGAGAGGGTGATACCACCGCCACTGGATTCATAAAATGGCTTGTCGATCATGAGACGATACATCAGTTCCTTCAACGTTATCCAGTAACCCGCAGCTTCCAACGCACCGGTAGGGCAGACGTTACTGCACTTATTGCAGGCGGTACAGGTTTCACGATCGATCTCTATTTTACCCTGCACTAAACTCAGAGACTTTTCCGGGCAGATAGCTAAACAGGGGGTACCACATTGATCTGGGTGACAGAGACTGGCATTGTATGACAGTTCCGTCTGTTTCTTTTTGCCTTCTGGATTCTGACACCAGAGACACGACAGTGGGCAACCCTTGAAAAAAACCGTGGTGCGAATACCCGGTCCATCTTCACTACAGTCACGCTTGATATCGAAAATCAGTGCGCACGATTCTATATTGGATTCTATGCTCGATTCAATATTCACATCTATACCCATTATATACAGGATTCTATGCTGGCGTTCCTGTCAGGCCGCACTGGATAATCCTAGTTCGAGTTCAATATTTCTGGCGATCGCACCGAGCTTAAACAGGTGGCCCACATTTCCCGTGAGCTGCACCACGTTTTCCAGCAACAGGCCGACGATGTCCACCTCTTCTCGACCCACCATACCCACGATGGAATCGATATCTTTAAAACTAATCACCAGGTCTACCTTGTCCGGGTCACGCTCCAGGTTCGCGGCTTCTTCTTCATTGACGACCTCGGTTTCAACCACCTTGAGTGAGTTGATTGTCTTGCCAAAGGGGGACTCGACAATCAGATCATCCGGATCGGGACAGAAACGCAACCATACATTCATGTTGTCGTCCGGCTTACGTGTGCGCAGCAAAAATTTGCCCTGATAATAACGCTGGCCACCGGGCGCGCTGGGGTCACGAAAAATGAAGTTTTCATCGAAAAAGGCCATCGCCTTGTCAGATTGCACCTTATCCAGCAGACAATCGCGCATCACATAGCCAAAGCCAAGTTTAAGTAATACGGCCATCCCTGCGGCCAATACAGGCCCAGCGACGGCATCGAACAGTTCCGGCACTTCACCGCCCTTAACACCGAGGCGCATCACCTGCTGAATGTCTCGTGATAAACATGGAAAGCCTGCGTGCATAATCGATTCCTCTTTAAACCGTCACTAGATAGCGACAAGGGTGTGTTGCTCCACACCATTTTCCAGCGCAAAATTGGAACGAGCAATAATCTCCGTGCGCATCTGCGGACTGAGTGTGACAAAGTAGGCCGAATATCCTGCCACACGAATCATCAGATCTTTATACGGGGCCAGCGCCTTCTGTTCTTCCTCTCCCGCCCCTGACAGGGCCGCTGCGGTCGCTGCCTTGTCGGCCGCCATCAGATCATTGATGGCCGACACACATAACTGCACCAGTACCCCATCATTATCCATAAAGGCCTTCATGTATCGGGCAAACAGTTCAGTGTCTTCGGGAAAGAACTCATCATCGCGCGTGGTGAGGCTGAGATTGTAAGTATAACCATTCTGTACGGTGTCGCCTTCGACCTCGGCCACCGACAGAATATGATCCAGTGCCATCACCGGGTCTCCGTTACGCTTCACTACACCAGGGCAAGGGGTGATACCACTGGCAAAGGCTTCGCCGGCCTTACGGCCATTGGGTGTGGCCTTGGTCAACATACCAAAACCGGCGTGATTGGTCATGCTCCAGTAACCCACCAGATAACGACCGCCACGATGAGTACGATATTTATAAAAGACATCCTGAATCATACGCGTTAACAGATGAGTGTAATGAACACCGAGTGAGTTGTCATAGATCCCTCCCTCCGTCTGATCAACCCCGGCACCATACTTGGGCGCAAGACGAATCATCTCCTTGATTTCCTGCATACGCCTGGACGACAGTGCGGGTAACTTAGCACTCGCTTGCTGCATGCCAAACAGGCGACGTAAAAAATTGAGTAGCGTCAGCAGAAAATTTTGTTCCTGTTCTGCTTTAAAACCGGCATCATCATAGTCCGCCTCCAGTGCCGCCAACAGCTCCAGTGCCGTTACCTTGCTGCCGCCTCTCTTATGATTAAAGATCAGCGCATCAATGACACAAAAAGAGTCGATCACATCGGCAACACCGATGATGGCGACGCCAGAAGAGTTATATTTGCCCCCCCCCGCAGTGAGATCATGAAATACCGCGCCCTTGCCGCCGGGAAGATTAGTGGGACCGGTATAGATACCAGAGAGAAATGGCACCTGGCGCATCTGTTCCATCGCGCGTCCAAGATAGTTATTACACTGCACCGTGTGACGCGCCATTTGATCGAGTTGAAATCTGAACGCGTCAATGAATTCGTCCATCGATTTCATCTTGAGCAGCGGTCGGGTGGTGTAGTCTGGCTGTTCATTAAACAGATTGGGATCATCCTTGGCGACACCGTCGCTACGGTGCTTGCCGCCATACAGTGCCAGCTCCAGCACTGCCGGTAACACCAGCAGGGTCGAGCCGGTATTGCCGTAATGCTTACCTGCTGAGTTCTGTTCGATACAGCCGATAGAGGCGTAGTCATAGGCGTCG
>CALZHD010000033.1 GCA_945787155.1 uncultured Gammaproteobacteria bacterium
CACCACGTCAATCGTTGATAGTGGTATGTTCAGTTATTCGAGAAACCCACTCTATACCGGACTCACCCTCTGCTACTGCGGACTATCATTCGCCATCGATAACGGCTGGTTGCTGGTACTGCTGCCATTCATATTAATCGCTGTGCGGCTGATACTGATCGCACCGGAAGAGCGTTACCTCGAAGCGAAATTTGGCGACGAGTACCGTGCCTATAAAAAGCGGGTGCGTCGCTGGCTATAACCAAATTCACTACTGACCAAAAAAAAGCCTGCTAATGCAGGCTTTTTTTATTTAATGCAGATTGAGATGACTACGTCTTCGCCAGAGGCTCAATAAAAGCAGCCCTGATAACCAGCCGAATCCAGCGATACCGCCACCACCATCATCTGCAGCAACCGATGTCGTACTCGTGGTTGTGGTCGTGCTAGTCGTCGCAGCTGCTGTGGCAGTCGAGACCCCCAGCGCTACGGGGTCGCTGATGACCCCAGCTGCAGAGTTAAGATCGAAGATATCGTTATCGCGTAGGGTCAGAGTCACAGTCTTGGCTACAGCGTTAAACACCGCTGATGACTCCGTTGAGCTAGGAACAGTGCTCAACGTCGACCAGATACCAAATTTATTCATCTTACGTACCACCGCATCCGGATCTATCACTGTTGCTAATGGTAGCTGAAGCGTCACAGTAATCGTATCAACACCAGCATCTGGCGTAACATTGTTGACGTCAAAAAACATCGCGCCCAGTGGGTAGGTAAAATCAGGATCAGACATGGTCGCAAATAGATCTGATTCAGAAATCACCGTAACAGGACTCACGTCACCTTCATTTGGATCTATCGTAGCGATAACACTCGACTCCACTACAGCATTATTAATCACTACCGAAATCGTTGCCTTCTTGCTACAAGCAAAACTAGGATCGCATGCACCAAACCCAAAGGTATCAACGCCACTCTCATTGTCGTCAGGATCATAAGTAAAAGAACCATTTGAGGCCCATGTCACTGTACCTTTTTGTGGCGCAGGGTTAAGCGTGAGATATTGCAATGTATCACCATCCAGATCTATCGCTGTCGCCTCGGCATTTACTACGCCATTGGCTGGCACCACGACCAACAGATTGAAAGCCTGTGGGGGCAAATTACTACCAACCGGGGGCGCCGTCGTAAATGTCAGTGCGGGTGTCACCAGAGGCTCACCAAAGTCAGTCGCACCGAATTCGAATGCACCGCTATCACAACTCGCGGTGCCGCGTGGCCCATATTTCCGCTGATCATGATTGGGGCAATACACTCCAAGGCCTTGATTGATCGCAACACTTCCACCCCCTAACCCATGGGTCTGTGTCGGCCCGCCATTGCTGGCCAATGGCTGTAGTTCTATCAAATTAGCAGGAGTCGGTGAGATAGTTTCACCTGAATTCACACAGGTGCCATCCCCCGTGATCGTACCGATTTTTTCCAGAATTGCTGGCATTTGAGGGTTTGTATCATTGAGATCATTAAAGCAGTCACCACCCTTGTCGTTCTCTCCATTCTGGGCAACCAGACTATTAAAGAGTCTCAGCCGAGCCCGGCTGTTCCCTTGAGCACGGTTATAGAGACCGCCACCTCTAGGGTCAAAAGATTGTGTTCCTTGTGTAATTTCAGTGATATTGCCAACCGAATTATTATTAGTAATCGTTACGTGTACCAGGTCAACAGCATAGAAAGAGACAGTATTTGCGTTAAATAGCCCCCCGCCCCAGCGCTTGGCTTCATTGCCACTGATGGTGGAATTGATGATAGTCAGCTCCCCGACCTGGTGGTAGATACCACCACCATCACGATAGGCGCTGTTATCGGAAATGGTGGACCGATTGATCTTCAGGCTGTCAACACCGCCTGAATTAAAAATGCCGCCACCAAAGATGATGTCCTGAACAACGTGATTATTACCTGAAATCGTAGTGTCATTGATCTCCAGCAGACCATTCATATTACTGATACCACCACCAAAACCAGTGACGAAATTATTGCTGATGAGGCTGGCATTAATAGTGACGTTCCCGCCCCTAATGTCAATCCCGCCGCCCACACCACCCGCGGTGTTATTGCTCACGTTGACGCGGTTCAACGTCAGCGTGGCCTGAATACTCTTGATGCCACCACCACCGTCTGTCAAATTAATTGGCGTTATCTCTATTAGGTCTGGATTAACGACAGGCACCTGGTTGAGACCGTTACGAATGGTGAGATCATTCAGTGTCAGATTAGCAGAGGGGTGGACATCGAAGACTCTGTCATGCGAATTGCCATCGATAGCGACCACATCCGAGCCCGCGCCCACAATAACAATACGACTCTTGATGTCGAGATCGCCACTAGCGGCATCCTGTTCATGTTCACCAGGAATATCTAGTAAATAAACACCCTCAATTGGGATATTAATTGTGGTAATACCATCGGCAATCGCGTTGGACTGCTCGATTGCTGCACGCAGGCTACATTGATTTGATGTTGTATTACAGCTCAGATCCGACAGATTGGTATCAACCTCATCATCAACTGTCGTCACTGTGAATGTTTGATCTGCATGTGCAAGCGGGGAAAGTCCCAACGCAAATAACATCGATAACAGGGTGTTGCACCCTTTCAACTTATTTTTGTACTTCATCATCGCCTTCACCCCAATCTCCAGCGTATCTTAAAATCTAATGCCCCCTCGACCGCACTATCCCATCATCCCATCCATGCGAAAGGTTATCTTATACCGAATTGGGGTAAAAACTAAAGTTTCTTGTGAAGTGGCCGTTAAAGGCCCTTATAACCCCATCTGACCCATATTTACTGCCCTTTCCAGGCGTGATGAGCGCTAATCACCATGTGAAAACCAATCGCGTATCAATATTAGTTAGATAATCACTCAAGATTGCGCGCCCCCATCACCTATCGCTATACAACGCATCTGTACGCGCCGCCATAATAAAGTCACTTTCATGTAATCCATTGATTTTATGGGTCCACCACGTCACGGTGAGTTTACCCCACTCCACCAGCAGGCTGGGATGGTGATTTTCCTGTTCCGCTTTCTGCGCAATCTGCTCAGCAAAGGCCATCGCATCCAGGAAGTTTTTGCACTTATAAATGCGTGTTAAATGATTGATGCCGTCCACCTCTATGATTTGCCACTCGGGCAGTTGTGGCATCAATTCATCAATCTGCGCCTGTGTAACCAGTGGCGCGCCAGGGCGACACGCTTCACACTGTTTATTTGCCAATTCACTCATTCCCTGCCTCCTGATGATCTTTGTGATTAATTCAGCACCAACGTCCCGGTCAGCTGTGAGATCTCGCTGACCCCGTGACGCTCCATGTACGCTACCAGCCCGGCGTTGATCTTCGGGCAGACCAGCGGATCATAAAAAAGTGCGGTGCCCACCCCCACCGCGGAGGCACCGGCGATGATGAACTCCAGCGCATCCTCGGCCGTGGCGATGCCACCCTGCCCTATAATTGGAATATCATGCCCCTTACATACCTGGTAGACCTGATGGGTCTTGAGCAGTGCCACCGGCTTGATCGCGGGGCCGGAAAGCCCACCCTGATTATTGCCGATGATCGGGGTACGCTGCTCTATGTCGATCGCCATCCCCATCAAGGTGTTGATCACCGCAAAGGCGTCGGTACCGGCCTCGATGCAGCGCCTCGCGTTGCCCGCAATGTCGGTCTGATTGGGAGAGAGTTTGGTGATCAACGGTTTATTGGTCACCGAACGGCACGCCTCAACCACGCGCGCCGACATCGCTGGGTCGTTACCAAAGGCAACGCCTCCCTCTTTAACATTGGGGCAGGAGATGTTGATCTCAATCGCATCGATCGGTGAGTCATCAAACAGTCGCGTGACTTCGATATATTCTTCAACAGTCGAGCCCGAGACGTTGGCGATAAAACGGGTCTCGTCAAAGTCGAGCGTCGGCAGGATTTCGTTGATCACATGAGCGGTGCCGGGGTTTTGCAGGCCGATTGCATTGATCATCCCCGACGGTGTCTCCCAGAGTCGGTGCGGTGCATTGCCGAGGCGGGCATCAAGCGTCGTTCCCTTGAGGCAGACAGCACCGACATCGCGATTGGAAAAACCCTCAACACGGGTATATTCCTCGCCAAACCCGACACAGCCCGACAGCAACACCTGCGGGGTGGAAAACTTCATGCCGCAAAACTCAACCGCCAACATCTCTTTATGATTACTCAACTCGCCATCCTTTTTGTCTCATCTTTTAGCAAACCTGACTGTGGTATATTCCCGCCATGTTTCACATCGTACTCTACCAGCCGGAGATCCCGCCGAACACCGGCAACATTATACGCCTTTGCGCCAATAGTGGGGCACGCCTGCATCTGATCCGCCCTTACGGCTTTGAACTCGATGAAAAAAGGGTGCGCCGCGCCGGACTCGACTACCACGAGTTTGCGGCTGTGAGTGAATATGACGCCCTGGATGAGTTCATCGCTGCGGTGCGGCCGACCCGGGTGATCGCCTGCTCCACCAAAGGGACGCGTAGCCATGCCGAGCTCGACTATCAAACGGATGATGCACTACTGTTTGGCCCGGAGACACGCGGCCTACCGACCGAACTGCTGGCATCGCTGCCGTCAGAACAGATCCTGCGGATTCCGATGCTGGCCGACAGCCGCAGCCTGAATCTCTCTAATGCAGTGGCGATCTTTCTTTACGAGGCGTGGCGTCAACATGACTTTGGCGGCGCTGCGCTTTAAACTCAATGACCACTGTGTACTCACGACTTTAAACTCAATCACGGAACCACCATGTCGACACAAAAACCCTGCATATTGTTTCTCTGCACCGGTAACGCCTGCCGCTCACAGATCGCGGAAGGATGGGCGAAACAGCTTGGCGGGGATCGGGTCGAGGTGCTATCAGCCGGGATCGAGGCGCACGGTAAAAATCCACGCGCAATCACCATCATGGCGGAAGCGGGGATCGATATCTCAAATCAGGAATCAACAAAAGTGACGCCAGCGATGCTGGCACAGACCACACTACTGGTGACCGTCTGCGGTCACGCCGACGAACACTGCCCGGCAGTACCCGCACATCTACCGCGTATCCACTGGCCACTCTCCGACCCCGCTAAGGCGAGTGGCACAGAAGAAGAGATTACCGCGGTATTCCGCGCCGCGCGGGATGATATTCGCGAGCGTGTAGAAAATCTATTGCGTGTTGAAAAACTATTGGCAGAGGTTTTATAACAATCCGGCAACAACCAGATGGCGGTCGCTGACGGCCTCCACCTTCAGTGCTTCAAGCCCCGCCGCATCAAGCTGCGCACGCACTTCATCGACACGATAGGCGGCATAGAGTGAGCGCTGAAAGTCATGCTGCAACACTTCGGGCTCATCAGCAACATACTGCTCAACCAGGCGCAACACCTCCGCCTCATTCGCTGGCCGCATCAGGTCCATAATAAAGACCGGCGCGCCTGAATCTGATTCAGATTTAGCACAGGCGCAAATCGTCTGCCATAGTGTCATCGGGTCTTTCAGATGGTGAAGCAGACTATTGCTGATCACCACATCGAATGACTGCTGCATCAACTCTTCATCAGGTAGATAACTGTGTGTCAGGTCAATCCGCTTCGACAGCTCCGCCGCCGCCACTGCCTTGATGCCATAAGCGAGCATCTCATCGGCGCCATCGACCCCTTCGATCTCACAGTTGGGAAATGCACGCGCAAAACGAATCGAGATATCCGCAGGACCACAACCGAGATCGAGCACACGCCCAGTAATCTCTCGCTCCGGCCACTGCGCCTTAAACAATTTAATGAAATGTTCATGTGGCTCGTCGAAATCGGCCTCGGCGTAGGCACGCGCCTGCGCATCGTCATCCATCAGGTCGGGCTCGGGAATTCGCTGCATGCTTTACCGCCTTAATCCGGCAGGATCGTCTCGCCGCGATAGAGTTCTTCGATCGTCTCGCGGCGGCGGATCAAATAAGTTTTATCGCCATCGACCATCACCTCGGCGCAACGTGGACGCGAGTTATAGGTCGAACTCATCGAAAAACCGTAGGCACCGGACGATCGGACTGCCAGCAAGTCACCCGCTTCAATCGCGAGTTCACGCCCCTTGCCGATGAAGTCGCCGGTCTCACATACGGGACCCACCACATCGTAACAGCGCGTCTCCGCCATCGATTGCTGCTGCACTGGAATAATCGCCTGCCACGCACCATACAGCGACGGGCGTAATAGATCATTCATGCCAGCATCAACAATCGCAAAATTTTTATGGTCGTTGCTTTTGAGGTATTCGACCTGCGTTAACATCACCCCGGCGTTACCTGCAATCGCGCGCCCCGGCTCCAGAATAATCGTGAAACCGCGCCCGCCGAGTTTATCAAGCAGCGCCCTGGCATAGACCGCGGGTGATGGTGGCGCCTCATCACCATAGGTGATGCCAAGCCCACCCCCGAGATCGAGATGATGGATCTCGATGCCCTGCGCCTTCAGTTGTTCGAGCAATAGTAGTAGTCGATCACACGCAGCGGTAAACGGTGCTGCATCGGTCAACTGTGAACCGATATGACAATCGATGCCAATCAAATTGATGTTCGACATCGCGGCGGCACGCACACAGACCTGGGGCGCAAGCGAGATATCGATCCCAAATTTATTCTCTTTCAGTCCCGTTGAAATATAGGGATGGGTCTGCGCATCAACATCAGGATTGACTCGCAGAGATGCCGGTGCCTGCACTCCCATTTCGGCGGCGACCATATTGAGCCGATCCAGTTCTGCTTCAGACTCAACATTGAAACAGAGAATGCCGACCGCTAACGCACGCCGCATCTCGGCGGCCGTTTTGGCCACGCCAGAGAAGACCACCTTGCCCGGATCACCGCCCGCCTTGATCACCCGTTCCAGTTCGCCGAGCGAGACGATATCGAAACCGGAACCGAGACGTGCAAACAGGTTCAGCACCGCAAGGTTTGAGTTGGCCTTGACCGCGTAACAGATCAGGTGATCGTGGCCGGCAAAGACATCGTCAAAGGCGTGCCAGTGACGCTCCAGTGTGGCACGTGAATAGACATAACAGGGCGTGCCGTGCTCGGCTGCAATCTCGGCAAGTACAACCTCTTCGGCACAGAGCCGGCCATTCTGGTAATTAAAATGATCCATCTTAAAATACGATTATATTCAGTAGCGGTGAGGCCTCTGGCAGATAGAGGTCACCCTTCTGCCCACAGGCGGTTAATAACAGGGTTGTTACGACACAGAGCGCTGCCCGCAGCACATCACGAGTTTTTTGGATTTGGCGCATAGTGTTTCCCGGCAAAAAGGCCAAGTATAAACGCTACCCGGATAATTCAGAAACTAGAATGACCAAGATCACCAGAATAATAAGCTAATGCACAGCGGGAAATCAGGCAACCTGGCCTGCACCGCCCTTCCGGGCAGCAATTGCCTTCAGCTCAGTATTCAATTTCTCTTCAATGAAACGCTTGTAATTCAGATAATTAATTGTCTGCAAGCTCATCACCGAATCCTTGCTAAGCAAGTTCGCAGGGATGTCGATATCCGTAATGTAAATGGGGTAACGCAACCCACTTTTACGCTGCTCGAGCACATGCCGGGCCACCTCACTGAAAAGCCCATCGCCAAATTCAAGCGACGTCATCTCAACATCATTACAGTAAATGGTAAACATCGATTTACCATTACCGACATCTTCTCCGATTACTTGCAAGTTGAAATAACCGCCACTGCGGGCATTACGCCCAACCACCTTCGTCTGCACACGAAGCTTCCCATCACGCCCACGCCCCGTCTGAAAAAACTCTAATTGTGGCCCACTTGTCACATCATCCACACCCGCAGAATCACCACGCTGAATCATTTGGCGATAAGTCACAGAATCAAAAAAGCGGCGATACTGATTTAGTAACACTTCTGGATCCTGGTTCTCTGCCCGTTGATAATAGAGCGCCCCCTTCTCATCGATCACATACACATCCACAGCACTGCCATCAACCTGATAAAAAACCTGTATAACACCTTCTTTATTGAGTCGATAGATCATCGACATCAATATATTTGCCGATGCAGAATGACGATCTACTACCACTGGCGTAAAATGATCAAGCGGCTCGGAAAGCTTATTTAGTAAATCAGGAAACGCATCATGCTGGCTATAGACCAGCGCATCATTCTCTACCTGCAACAGATAATACGAACGCCCAATACAAAACAGATAGCGCACCGTGTCAGGATGAGACCCACTATAAAAACAGTCACTTACATCTTCGAATAGCTCTTCGACTCGTTTCTGAATCACCATCGCACGCCCGGAAGCATCACATTGAATCCTGACGGGAGGTGGCGCCATCCCTTTCGAGCGTGGCGTCCACTGGAAATAAGCACGAAGACAATCCAGCACCCCTTGAGGACCAGTGTAACGAAAGGTCAAAACTTCCTGCCAACTGGTCTGAAAAACTAAATCAAAGGAGTGAATCAGATTGTTGCAAACACCACCATAACTCAGTGCATCGGTTCGATTACTGGTCATGTGCTTGCCTTCTCGCACATGTACGTCCATCGTTTCATCGGCAACATTTACCATCAATACAGCCCGTATCATTCTCGGCGAGTCGGTCAGATCCTCCATCTGACTCGGCGCCAACTGTGCCCCGGGAAATAAATTATCAAATGCCCGGGTGATCGATCTGATTTCATTCATGTTGATCGTAATCTCTTTACCGAGCAACACCACGACGGTTCTATCGTCAGCCAGCTTATTGAAAAAGCACCATGCTATGAGTTCAACCACGCTATGGGCACGCTTCAGCGGCCGGGCACTACGCACGTCTTCGCTATTCATATTACCCCTGAAGAGCATCCAGCCACCATCGCCACCGACATGATAGAAGGTCAGGTGGCTTTCTACCACATCATCAGAAACACCACGATTAATAATATCGATCTTGCCTGCCTTACGCTCAAAGGCAGCATAGAGCTTGCGCCCGAGAATGTGCAGGTCACGTTGACTGATCATCGACAACTGTACATGCTCACGTGCAAACTTCGACAGGAAATGATACCCCTGGGTTAACGCGTCTACCAAACTACGTCGCTCTTCGATCACGCGATTAATCTTCCATTCTGCACGCGTGTCGAGCATCGCCATATGCGCACGATTCCAACCCCACGATGCTGTGAGTTCCTCCATCACCTCACGCCGCCAGGTCAGGTACTTATTATCTACTGGCTTGCCCAACTGCTCATTGACCTTAAAGTAGAAACAACGTCGCACCAGTTCGAGCTTGTCTTGCTGCTCCTCGCCACCAAGATAACCAGCAAGCTTTTTATATAGCATGATATAGGGATCCAGGCTGACCATGTCGATCTCGCCCTGATGGATTTCTTGTTTGAATTGCGTGCATAACAGACTGACATTTGGATACTCACTGGCATAGGTTTCCATCAGCATCAGTTTGAGTACCGCTTTATAGGGCGAATCAACCCCTTTATAAAGCTGCCATAATGCCGCGCCCAAAAATTCTTCGGCAGGCGCATCAGGCAGCCCACCAAAATCGATGGTTTCACTATCTCGGATATCACGTCGCAGCTTCAGCCTATCGACATAGGCATCGTAATTTTTCTCCTCTTTAGGCGGCACCAACCACCAGACTGGATAGCGCCCAGCCAGTAATAACCCGGTACGGTAAAACTCCTCGAGTAATAAATGGTGCTGTGCGCTGCCACTACTCTCAACCGAAAGCTCAACAACATTACCTTCCTTGAATTTTTCCGCGTCCATCAGAAAAAAATGAACTTCCAGGCCATACTCATCAGCCCATTTTTCAATCGCTTCGGCCTTATGTTGCAGCTCATCCAGCTGCGGCCCAGCAAGATCTGAACGATGACAGAGCCAGATATCAAAATCACTGCTCTCAGAGTAGGCGATCGTGCCACTACTTCCCATCAAGAACATCGAATGAATATCGTAGCGAGGCAACGCCTTCTTTTTATAATCAAAACTGCGCACCAGTTTCTTGGCCGCCTCAAGCGTAGCTTTACTGGGCTGATAATCGGACACGCCCACCGGCGTGTTCTTCGAGACATAACCTGGAAAAGAGGGATGATTGGCATGGAACAATAGTGTCAGCACATCCATCACATCACGCTGACGGCTGCGTAGAACCTCGCGTGTACGCCTCAAGCGCTCACGATTGAGGCCCAGAAAACGTTTTTTTATTGTTTTGATGTCCAAGCTGAAATTCCCCAGCACCCTTGTATATCACGCCAAAATCACATAAAAACTTATCGGCCCTTTAACAAAAACCTAGAGATAGATCACAGAAACAGAAGTTTACCCCTCCTCCACCAATCAACAATAAAATTTTGATTTTATTAACATAAAAATAAAACAACCAAGGTAAATATCATTTTTTAGGGGTATTTACACTACATCACTGCGCTTCGTACAACCCAACCAAACAGCTCAATGATAGAAATCTATCGTCAGGTCAGACATAATCAAATCAAATAACATAAAATTTCCCGGAGTATGTAATGATGTTTCCCGAGAGCTTTTCAGATGTCATCCCCGCCATGGTGCAAAATGCACCGGTAGGGCTCTTAATTACTGACAACAAAAAAAAGATCGTGTGGATCAATGATTCCTTACAGAATTACCTCGATATCGACGTCAATGAGATCATAGGCGTTACAGTAGCTACACTAAAAAATGACTCACTGAAAGCACTGCTAAAAGCGAAGAACATCGCTGAACTACCCGCCACCGCCATCCATGAGCGCCGCTGGACAAAATGCTGGCGTGCAACGTTGGAAAATAACGACGCCGGCACTGGCTTCATGGCCCACTATTTTTTCGACGTCACCGAGTTGCATCAGCTACACAGTGAAAATGAGCACCTGAAGGCCGAACTTGAAAATCTCAATATTCACGACAAAACCACCGGTATGCTCAATCACCACGGCCTGTTGCAGACGCTGGAATCGCAGGTTTCACGCAGTCGACGCTATAACAACCCGCTATCGCTGATTATCATTGAGATTGGCGGCATCAAAGACAAAAAGGTGCTGACTCAGGTACTGGTCGCCGTCAGCCTTTTGCTCAATGACCAGTTACGCTGGGCCGACCTCGCAGGCCGCCTCGATACCAACCGGTTTCTGCTCATTCTGCCCGAGACCTCTACAAGCGATACCGTTGCTCTGGCTGAAAAGCTCATCAAGCAGATCAATGAGCTGGAAAAAAATCCTAAAGGCCTCGTCCTTCGCAGCGCGACCAGCAGCTGGGAAAAGGGCGATGATCTCGATAAATTGATGAGTCGCGCCGAACAGGGGCTGAAATAGCGGGAACATACACCAGGGCAACTGGTTAATAACCGGACCCTGGCCGACTAACCATCAACTATTATCACGCGCCCGCTGCACTGCGGCTCGCACCTGTGACGGAGCGGTTCCACCGATATGATCACGCGCGGCCACAGAGCCTTGCAGCGTCAACACCTCAAAAACATCGGTCTTGATCGCAGGTGAAAACTGCGACAGCTCCTCAAATGACATCTCAGCGAGATCTTTACTGTTTTCAACACCGTAGCGCACCGCCTTGCCCACCACCTCATGCGCATCACGAAAGGCGACCCCATTGCGCACCAAGTAGTCGGCCAGATCGGTCGCGGTTGAAAAACCACTGCGTGCAGCACGCTCCATATTTTCACGTTTTACCTCGATCGCCGGCACCATATCGGCAAAGACACGCAGCGAACCACGCACGGTATCGATCGAATCAAACAGCGGCTCTTTATCTTCCTGATTATCCTTGTTATAGGCAAGTGGCTGCCCCTTCATCAGAGTCAGCAGGCTCATCAGGCTGCCAAAGACGCGTCCCGTCTTGCCACGCACCAGTTCCGGCACATCGGGGTTTTTCTTCTGCGGCATGATCGATGAACCAGTGCAGAAACGATCCGGCAGTTCAACAAAATCAAACTGTGCTGAGGCCCACAGCACCAGCTCCTCCGAAAAGCGCGATAGATGCATCAGCAGTGTCGCGGCAAAGGCACAGAATTCAATCGCAAAATCACGATCACTGACCGCATCGAGCGAATTCTCACAGACGCTGTCAAAGCCAAGCAACTGAGCGCTAAATTTACGGTCAATGGGATAACTGGTACCCGCCAGCGCAGCAGCGCCGAGCGGCATCACATTGACCCGTTTGCGGCAGTCCATCAGACGGCCGTGGTCACGCTTGAGCATCTCATACCAGGCCAGCATGTGATGACCAAAGACTACCGGCTGCGCCACCTGCAGATGGGTAAAGCCAGGCAGAATGGTATCGGCCTCACGCTCAGCCAGATCGAGCAGGCCTGCTTGCAGACGCTTGATCTCGGCGGCGATCAGATCGATCTCATCACGCAGATAGAGGCGGATATCGGTCGCCACCTGATCGTTACGCGAACGGCCAGTGTGCAATTTCTTGCCAGCGACACCGATGTGATCGGTGAGGCGCGCCTCGATATTCATATGCACATCTTCAAGCGACACCGACCAGTTAAACTCATCACGTTCGATATCGAGCTGAATGTCTTCCAGACCATTCACGATCGTTTCACACTCGTCACTGGTCAGCACTCCAACCTGGGTCAGCATGCGCGCATGGGCGATCGATCCCGCAATGTCATGCCGATAGAGCCGTTTATCGAACCCCACAGAAGAGGTGAAGGCCTCGACAAAGGCGTCTGTCGGTTCGGTAAAACGGCCCGCCCAGGGCTTATCACTGCTGTTATCTGTGCTCATATTCTCTTTTCCATCGATTCACGCTGTTATATCGCCGAAGTATAGCAAGTTTCAGACAGCGAATAATCCGCGCTGTGTGTTATCTAGTTGGCTTTGCTGTAGAAACCCGCCACAACTCCCGATAACCATAACGATAAATCCAATTTTTAGCGCGCCTGACAGAACCATGAAACCTGAACAGAGATCACCCCACCTACAAACCTCAGTCGAGGATGAGCTGTTCCTACCCGATTTCTGCAATATCCGCGTGATCTTTCTGGTCGTGCTAATCGCCGAACTGCTCGCCTTTGTACTCGCGCTAGCACCGCAGGTCGCCGCCACCGATCTATGGGAACGTCTCGGCATCATTTCTATGTTTGTGCAGTGGGTAGCACTGGTCAACGCCGCGCTATTATGCGGTCTGCGCCCGTTGCTCAAAAAACAACGTCACACCACTGTGGCCACCTGTAGCTTTCTCACCATTCAGGTCGTCACCGCACTGCTCTCAGAGACAACGCTGCGGATCGCCTTCTTCGTCGGGCTCGAACAGACCCTGCCAACGGCGTCTCATAGCGATTTCCTGCTCCACAATATCGCGATCAGCGCAATCATCAGTGCCGTGGCACTGCGCTATTTTTATATGCAGCATCAGCTCAAGCGCAATATAGAGGCCAAATCTCGCGCACGCTATGAAGCCCTTCAGGCGCGTATTCGCCCTCACTTTCTTTTCAACTGTATGAACACCATCGCTAGCCTCACCCGTAGCCAACCCGCACTAGCCGAAGAGGTAACCGAAGACCTCGCCGATCTGTTTCGCATGAGCCTGGCCGACGTTGGCAACGAGATCCCGATCCGCGACGAATTAGCCCTGTGCCGCCGCTATCTCAATATCGAAAAATTGCGTCTCGGTGACCGACTCAACATCCACTGGAAGATTGAAAAACTTCCTGAAGCCGCCACGGTGCCGTCACTAACACTACAACCCCTGCTCGAAAACGCCGTCTATCACGGCATCGAGCCGCGCCAGCAACCCGGTACCATCGAGATCAGCGGTCACCATAGCGATGACGCGATCGAATTTATGATCCGTAATCCCACACCAAAATCACGCTCAAACCGACGTAATGGCAACCACATGGCGCTGGATAACATCCGTGAACGACTCAAAGCGGCCTACGGCAGTGAAGCATCACTGACTACCGAGACAGTCGATGAGCACTACTACGTCGCTATTCGCATCCCCTGCTACGCCGCCAGCCAGTCTTCCGACCCGTCTGAAAATCCATCAGGGCCGCAGCCATGAAGATCCTGATCACCGATGATGAACCACTCGCGCGTGATCGCCTGCGCAGCCTGATTGAGGAATTCGACGAAGGCAGTGTCATTGGTGAAGCGGTCAACGGCAAGGAGATGTTGCAGCAATGCAACCGTCTGCAGCCCGATGTCGTGCTGCTCGATATCCGCATGCCGGAAATGGACGGTATTGAGGCGGCGCTGCACCTCGCCACCCTTGAGCGACCACCAGCGGTGATCTTTACCACGGCTTATGGTGATCACGCCCTCTCCGCCTTTGAGGCGCACGCGGTCGATTACCTACTCAAACCGATCCGCAAAGTGCGCCTGCAGAATGCGCTAGAAAAGACGCAGAAGCTCAACCGTGCCCAGCTGCAATCACTGCAACAGGCCGATGATCCCGCCGCCATACGCAGCCACATCAGTGCTCGAGTGCGTGAGACCATTCAGCTGATCCCGATTGAAGAGGTGCTCTACTTCCGCGCCGACCACAAATATGTCACCGTGCGGCACCTGCATGGCGAGGTATTAATCGAAGAGTCACTCAAAGCGCTGGAGCAGGAATTTGCTTCTCTAACGCTGCGAATACACCGTAACACCTTAATTTGTAATAAATATCTTGCCGGCATTGGCAAAGACAACGAAGGCCATGCGCAGCTCCTGCTACGCGGTTGTGATGAGCCACTGACGATCAGCCGTCGCCACCTGAGTGAAATCAAACAGCTGCTAAAACAGCTTAGCCAGCACTCCTAACCAGCCAGGAAGGGATCTCAAACACCGTTTTTTATTTGCCTCTAGCTACAACAGGCCGTAGCATTACGCCCTCGTCAGGGGAAACCCTGCCTACATATATAGCAACAGCGCCGAAAACGGGAAATATTTATAAAGATGTCCAACAATCGAATCGTGATCGCCACACGCCAAAGCCCGCTTGCCCTGTGGCAGGCAGAACATGTCCGACGACGCCTGATCGAGGCCCACCCGGGCCTTGAGGTCGAACTCCTCAAGATGACCACGCAGGGGGACAAAATCCTCGATACCCCGCTCGCTAAAATCGGCGGCAAGGGGCTGTTTGTTAAAGAGCTGGAAGAAGGACTGCTGGATGGACGCGCCGACATCGCCGTGCACTCGATGAAAGATGTCCCGGTGGAACTGCCCGACGGCCTGCACCTGCCGGTGATCCTTAACCGCGAAGATCCACGTGATGCCTTTGTCTCAAATAATTACGATTCATTCGAAGCGCTACCACAGGGGGCGCGCCTCGGTACCTCCAGTCTGCGTCGCCAGTGTCAGCTCAGTGCACTGCGCCCAGACCTTGAGGTGATCAGCCTGCGTGGCAATGTTGGCACCCGCCTGAGAAAACTCGATGAGGGAGAATATGACGCCATCATCCTCGCCGCAGCTGGCCTGATGCGGCTGGAACTGAGTGAGCGTATCACTGCCAAAATTTCGACTGACACCTGCCTGCCTGCGATTGGCCAGGGCGCTGTCGGCATTGAGTGTCGCAGCGATGATCCACGCGTTAACGAGCTGATCAGCGTCCTCAATGATGAATCGACTCACATCCGCGTCGCTGCCGAGCGCGCCCTGAACCACCGTCTCGAAGGGGGCTGTCAGGTACCGATTGGTGGCCATGCCGAAATCGATGGCAATGCACTGCGCCTGCGCGCACTGGTGGGCTCTCCTGATGGTAGTGAGATGATTCGTGGCGAGATCAACGGTACGCTGGATGAGGCAGAGAAGATGGGCGCCGAACTCGCCGATGATCTGCTATCACGCGGCGCCGACCGAATCCTTAAAGAGGTCTATGCCAACCGCTAGCCCACCGCAAACGCTAGATCAACTGCGGGTGGTGGTGACACGGCCCGCACATCAAGCCGAGCGCCTGTGCCGCCTGATCGAACAGGCGGGCGGGATTGCTATCCGGCACCCGGTAATCGAGATTGTCGCCCCGACAAATATTCAGGCTGTTCAAGATAAATTGAGCCAGCTCAAAAATTTTAGCATCGCCATATTTACCAGTGCTAATGCCGTTGAATGGCTGTTTCATATCGCTCCATCATCATTCAGCTGGCCAGACAATGTGCAGGTTGCCGCCATAGGCAAACGTACTGCCAGCATCCTCAAGGCGCACTCGATCCCTGTAGATATCATTCCAGATCAAGGGTTTAATAGCGAATCACTACTTCAGACTGACGCCATGAAATCGATCTCAGACAAGCAAATTATGATTCTTAAAGGCGAAGGCGGCCGTACATTGCTTGCCACGACATTGAAGCAACGTGGCGCATCAGTCGAGACCATTGATCTTTATCAACGAAAAAGGCCAAATGATGGCCTCAGGAATATACAGCAGACGGGAAAATCCGGTAATATCGACCTCTTCATCGTCACGAGCAATGAAGGACTACAGAACCTGTTTGAAATGGCCACCGAAAAAGAACGAAAGTGGCTACTCAAAACACCTCTGGCAGTCATAAGCGA
This sequence comes from uncultured Gammaproteobacteria bacterium, assembly GCA_945787155.1. Classification (GTDB taxonomy): domain Bacteria; phylum Pseudomonadota; class Gammaproteobacteria; order SZUA-140; family SZUA-140; genus SZUA-76. The sequence goes on from CALZHD010000033.1 coordinate 16,581, forward strand.
GCGGACGGCTCAGCTTGCCAGAACATTGGGGTTCAGTCATGAATCGGTGGTGGCGGGTGAAGCCAGCGACGAGGGTTTACTGGATAGTGTCGAACAGTGGTATGCTGATCGGTTCCGGAGGGGAATTCAGCGGGGGGAGTGATCATGAGGCGAGGGGAGTAACCATGGGCGATAAATCAAAATCGCAAACAAAGAATAATGGAGGCAAGCAAGCGCCAGCGAAAAAGGCAATTGCAGTCTCAAACCAGCCAGCACAAGCGGCGTCAGAACCAACAGCAGAACAAAAGAGTGGTGGCAAAGGGATCGCAGTCGTCGCCATTCTCATCGCTTTAGGTGCGACAGGGCTTGGTTATAAGAGCTGGGAAGCATCTAATAAGCTGAATATGCAACTGGCCGACCAGGGCGGACTAATTGAGTCATCCATTAGTAGCGCACTCAAACCGGCCATCGATTCTGTCGGCAACGTTGAATCAGGGCTTGGCTCCGTGCAATCCTCTATTGACACAATACAGGGCGAGATCGATAACCTGAAAAATGAGCTGGCATCACTCAAAGGCGACTTCGGCGCAATTAAAGGTGGCGTAAAAACGCTTGAAAGCTCACAGCAAAGCGGACTGGGCGACATCAATGCCAATCTCGATGAAAAAATTCAAAACGTGCAGAGCCTGCACGGCTCACTGGAAGCGCAGCAAAAATCACTGCAAGACAACGTCAACGCACTAAATGAAGGGCTCTCGACGCTCAAGTCTGAAATCCAGGCGGAAGCGGAGAAGGACAACATGTCTGCATGGGTACTCGCCGAAGTGGAGTACCTGCTGCACATCGCTAATAGCCGCCTTAATCTTGAGCATGACGTAAAGGCAGCACTGACGGCGCTTAATGCGGCCGCCAAGCAGCTAAGCGAACTTAATCTGCCTGATCTTGCAGAGATTCAACAACTGATCCGCAGCGAAATCGAAGCCCTCGATTCAGTGCCAAAGCTCGATCTTCCTGAGATGGCGCAGACGTTAACAACCCTGGGCAGCAACATTGAACAGCTCCCCCTGGCCAAACCCAGAGAGGCCACACTGGTCAACGGGAAAAGTGCGGACAATGAACGCAAACAGTGGGAAATATTAGCCGATCAGGTATGGACTGCACTCAAGCCACTGGTCACTGTGCGTAATAGTCAGGACCCAGCAATGGCACCACTGACACCTGCGAAGCAAGTTTATCTGACTCAAAACCTGCAGTTAAAGATAGAGTCTGCTCGGCTTGCATTATTACGCACCGATAACACCATCTTTCATGAAAATCTGAAAATCGTCAATGAATGGGTGTCACAGTTCTATGACATAGATTCTGCTGAAGGCGCTAGCATGATCAGCACGCTTAACGAACTGCAACAGGCAACCATTGATTCTGAATTACCTGACATTTCAGGCTCACTGACTGCATTACAAAAATTTATCGCCAGCAACTCTTTGAAGGTTTCGGGAACAAACCGCGATGAGCATTCAAACCAGATACTGGCATCTACAACACCCAATAGCGTCTTTACCGACGCCGCAATTCACTAGTAGTGGAGTGACATACTTATGAAACTATTAATCATAGCCATCATCGCCCTCCTGGCCTCCGTCGCAATCGCCCTGTTTGCCAAGGATGATCCAGGTTATATCATGGTTAACTACGGTAGCTGGACAATGGAAGCTAGCCTTGTCCTGGTACTCTCAGTTGGCATTGTGGGCTATATTGTCCTCTACTATGCCACCAAGCTACTCGGCGGCACGCTCAAGTCACCGCTACGGATGGTGGCATGGCGCGGCAAACGCAAAGAAAACAAAGCGCGCATGGCCAATGCACAGGGCATGATCGAACTTGCCGAGGGCAACTGGAGCAAGGCAGAATTGCTACTCTCCCAAAATGCCCAGGCAGGCGAAATGCCTGTCCTTAACTTTCTCGGTGCGGCACGCGCGGCACAGAAACTGGGTGCCAAGGAGCGCCGAGACCACTACCTCAAAATGGCTCGTCAACTGGCACCACGTGACAGCATCGCAGTATCACTCACACAGGCTGAACTGCTCATCGCGAATGGCCAACTAAGTGAAGCGGCAGAAAGCCTGAAACTATTGCGTCAATTTTCACCCAAAAATGAGACCATCCTTAAACTATTGGCTAAGCTCTATACCCAGATGGGCGAATGGAACAAGCTCATCGATCTACTGCCTGCACTGCGCAAAAATCACATACTGACAGACTTCGATCTTGAGCGTCTTGAGCAAATGGCCCATGCCGAATTGTTAAAATGTGTATCACATGATATTAGCCTGCTGAATAGCGCCTGGCACCGCACGCCACGCCGCATCAGAAAAAAGGAAAGCGTGCTGCTTGAATATAGCCACGCACTTGTAGGACACGGTGAAGGACATCAGAGCGAGGAGCTTATCTACCAGGTGCTCAACAACCAGTGGAACGACGAACTTTGCTATCTTTACGGCATCATCAAGGGCAACAACCTGGGACGTCAGTACAAGAATGCCGAGAAACTACTGCGCAAGCAACGTACTAACCCAGTGCTACTGCTGACGCTAGGTCGCCTGGCGCTACGCAATGGCGACCTGCAAAATGCGCATAGTTATCTGGAAGCCAGCATGCATGCCGATCCACAACCTGAGACCTGTAAAGAACTCGCAGCACTGATGGAAAAAATTGGCGAGCAGGAAAAAGCGATTGAGTACTATCGTGCAGGGCTCACAATGAGTGTCGCCCTGCCCACACAGGCACAACAACTATCACTACCTACCACCAGCAATGAAGTCATAGAAAGTCGTAGTGGAATCCTGCTGGCAGCACAACCTCAACAAGCGTAGCAACAAAACTCAGCTGCGGTCAGATTCCTGCCGCAGCTGAGTCTTTCGCGAATTCAAACGCATCGTAAAAGAAGTTCTCTTCAGACAAACCCTGCTCGATGAAGGCCTCGCGTGCCGCCGCCACCATCACCGGTGGACCGCCCGCATAGACATCATAACCGCTCAGGTCTGGGAAATCGTCCAGCACAGCCTGGTGCACATAACCTTCACGCCCCTGCCAGCCATCAGCCTCATTCGCATCTGAGAGCACCGGCACATAGTTAAGCACGCCACGCTCCGCCCATGCCTGTGGCATTTCATTCAGATAAAGATCAATCTCGGCACGCGCCCCCCAGTAAAGAAACATCGGCCGTGAAATATTCTCCGCCATTGCGTGTTCAATGATCCCCTTTATCGGCGCAAAGCCAGTCCCACCCGCCACAAAGATAATCGGTCGAGGTGACTCCTCTCTGAGATAAAAACCACCCAACGGCCCTTCGATACGCAGCATCTCTTTCTCCTGCATATCGCGAAAAACATGATCAGTGAACTCACCGCCGTCAATGTATCGAATATGTAGCTCAATCAAGGCGTCATCATGTGGCGCATTGGCGAGTGAAAAACTGCGACGACGACCGTCGCGCAGCAAGATGTCAATATACTGACCGGCAAAAAATTGCATCCGGGTGGACTCCGGCAGCTTGAGATAGACACGCATGACATCCGGTGCTAACTTATCCAGCCTCACCACTCGCACCGGATACTGTTCAACTTTAATCTCTTTCGATGATGCGATTTCATCGACTGCAATGGTTAGGTCACTACGTGGCTCGGCACCGCAAAAGAGCACCATGCCCGCTGCCTTTTCAGCTTCAGACAATGCCTCAGGCGCCAGGTCCTCATAACTGATCTCACCCGCCAGTAACCGTCCTTTACAGGCGCCACACACGGCATTACGACAACCATAGGAAAGATTAATGCCATTGCGCAACGCGGCATCGAGTATGCTTTCACCCTCTTCAGCCTCAAACGTCTTTTCAGACGGGCTGATAACAATTTTAAAACCCATTAAACTACCCTGATCTTTATAATTAACAATGCATTGTCCTTTATTTTCTACGGCAGAAAAACCCTATGTTAAATAACCTTATTATCGGCTGCGGCGATATTGGCACTCGCGTTGGGCTGCAACTCCTACAGCAGCAACAGATTGTCACTGCAATGGTACGCTCAGCTGCAAGCGCAACCCGACTGAATAAACTCGGACTGACTGCCTCCGTCTCGAATCTCGATGCTTCACCACTGACGCTACCTTCCATCACCACTGACACTGTCATCTTCTATTTCGCACCGCCTCCTGAGAGTGGCGAGCACGACCCGCGCATGTCGAATTTCCTGCAGACGCTCGAGGCAAGTGACACCAGTCCTTCGAGAATTGTCTATATCAGCACAACGGCAGTATACGGCGAATCCGGCGGAGACTGGATTGATGAGCAGAGCCCGACCCGGCCTGCAACCGCGCGAGGTAAACGACGCCTCGATGCCGAGTCACAACTGATCGATTTTCAGAGGCATCACCCAGTGGCAGTGACCATCCTCAGGGTCGCAGGGATCTATAGTGCCAACCGTCTCCCCTTTCAGCAGATCAAGGCAGGCAGACCGATCCTGAAACTGGATATCGCCCCTTGCTCCAACCGCATTCACGCCATCGACCTCGCCGAAATCTGCATTGCATCTGCTCGCAGTAACACCCGGCCGCTTGCTATCTTTAATGTCAGCGATGGCAACCCAGGTTCTATCTCACAGTATTATCGACAAGTTGCGCTCACCTTTAACCTGCCTGCCCCACCTGAAATCACGTGGGAAGAGGCCCAACAGCAGCTAAGCCCCGCCATGTTGAGCTATCTGAAGGAATCAAAACGGATCAATAGTCGTCTATTAGCAACAGAGTTAGGCGTCTCACTACGCTACCCTACGCTCGAATCAGGACTCACACAGTGTGCTGAAGAGCTAGGCAACTGTCTTGATTAGTTTTTTTGATGAAACCCAATCAGTAGTAACATAAAGAGGTCCCCTAAATAAAACACAGAGGAAAATAGAACACCCTGAAAAAAATAGCAGGGCGTATTAATTCAGTGCTGATGTTCTTCTGAGTTGCGTCGGCGGGCTGCAATCTTCTGAAAATTAATTTCCAGATCCAGTAGATCCCACTGATCGATATCGACAACCATTCTTGTGCCGTTCAGATACTCAACAGCAACCTTTGATAGTCTTGAACCTGTATAACTCACGGCCCAGACCTTAAATAATTGCCCCGTCAGATTGACGTACCACGAGCCGACAACCGGTTTTTGCTGAATGGACATGACAATCACCTCCAGTTACAAATAGTACTCATCTAAAGACAGCTACGATACCGTCATTCCATGATGCCCATTATTATAACCGAAGTTACATTCTCGACGTCACAACATAAACCATTTATAATCAATAAGTTATAAAAACCGCTGCCTTATACAAAGATAACTATTGATAAAACTGCTTTCTTCACCCTCTGGTACCTGCTTTTACCTGGAATAGGCGAAAGGGCAAATTTCATCGCACTGTACTCGTTTTCATGATCAGCGTTACAGGCGATCATCCTGATCGGCCAGGCAAGCAGCGCCAACGTCATACGTGGTCAATTGTTCGAGAGCTGGATTACTGGAGAGCTAAGATGAGGCAAATGCGAGCGCGCTGGTGGGGGCTACTCTCAACACTTCATGTGCTGTGACTCGCTGATCCCACCAGCCTACCGCCGGTGCCGTTGACGGGTTCAGATTCAGGATCTGATAGCCCTTAGGAGCCGGAGCTTATACTTTGAGGCCTGACAATCCAAAGACTTACTTGTTTCAATTGCA
>CALZHD010000034.1 GCA_945787155.1 uncultured Gammaproteobacteria bacterium
TGCAACATCATAAGGCATTATATGAGTTATGACTACGTACCATCACCTAAGCCCGGAAGAAAGGGCAATCATTATGCTTGAGTACCAACACGGCTCCAGCGTACGTTCGATAGCGCAACGATTACATCGAAGTCCATCAACGATATCCAGAGAGCTGCAACGCAATCAACCCCGTCAAGGTGGTTACTGTGCAACACGCGCAGCCAACGCCTACCATTCACGGCGAAAACAGAGTGTCAGGCCAAGAAAACTCGTTAACAATACAGGCTTATGCGATATTGTCGAATCTCACTTAATCCAGAAAAAATGGTCTCCAGAGCAAATTTCAGCTACTTTAAAAAACCAGTTTCCCGGTCAAAGCGCCATGCAAGTGAGTCCTGAAACAATCTATGCTCATATTTACGCTTACCCAAAAGGTGAGCTGCGAAAGCTGATCGTACAATCGTTGCGCCGAGCCAAGTCGAAGCGTGGCCCACGTAGATCAAAAGATAGCTGCTATAGCAGTTTAAAGGTTACAAACGAGCAATTGTTTGCGAATCGTCCAGCATCAGTCAACACCCGAGAGATTGCCGGTCATTGGGAAGGCGACTTAATTGTGGGCGCGATGAACAAGTCGTGTGTCGGCACAATAGTCGAGCGCAAAACGGGCTATCTGCTATTGAGAAAAATGCAAAGCAAGACGGCGCAACATGTTCGTGAAGGCTTTGAAGCTCGCATGGAGACGTTACCCGATTTTTTGCGTTTATCCATGACCTATGACCGAGGTGCAGAAATGGCACAACATCCCCTGCTGACGAAACACCTTAACCTCAAAATATATTTTGCTGATCGCCATGCGCCCTGGCAACGCGGGATTAACGAGAACATTAACGGACTCATCCGCCAGTTTTTACCTAAGGGCCATGATCTGTCAGTCTATACACAAGCTCAGCTTGATCATATTGCATGGCTACTCAATACTCGGATTTAAATCATCCCAACTCATGATGGAAGGTGAAGTAGGTGGGGGGCTTGTTAATGTTGCACTTGATTCTTGAATCCAAGCAGAGCCTGTTCCGAAAGAAGGCGATGTGAATCAGCTTGGTGACTAGGTATCGATACTGGATGGTTGTAGTCTTGTCGAGGATCAGAGGCTATTCATTCAGGTAAGGATGTTCTACGGCATTGAGAGTAATGCTTAGCTAACGGCTCAAACCGAAGGCGTCCAGGAATCTGTTCCAGATTTTCCTGTCACCTGTTACTAATAAATTTCCCTGCTCTTCAAGCGCCTCCATACTGGCATTACGAAATACAAGGTCGGCATATGTAGTAAGAGAGAGCTCGACACACGAAGTATCAGCGTGCTCTTTTCCGAAGCGTATATCTACGCCAGCAGTAGAAAAATTGACCTGATAATATTCCTGCCGATCTTTCGCGTACTCATTGTGAAAGCAAAAAGTCACAACACCTTTTTGTTTACTGCGATAGCGAGATTTAAGGGTAAGCAAAGCACGCCCGGGGTCAACCTGCTCGTCTGGCAGGGGACCGCCATGCATAAAATTGAAACCAAATTGATTCAACGCCAGCATCGCAGGCTCAAGCTCTCGTCCCAGGCTTGTCAGTTCATAGACATGTGGTGAACCAAGCGAAGAGAGTTGCGTTTTTTTAATCAATCCATTCGCTTCCATCTCTTTTAGTCGACTTGCAAGAAGGTTTGTCGTCACACCCGGCAGACGCTCAATCAGATCGGAATAGCGCCAGGGCCCCAGCAACAAGTCTCTCATTATCAAAAGCGTCCAGCGTTCACCGATCACATCCATCGCCTTTGCCAGGCCACAATATTGTTTATAACAACGCTTATTACTCATCTATCAAATTTCCTTGACACCATACGTCATCGCCAATTGCTATTATTTTTTAATAGCAATAAGTTTAATTAAAAATATCATAAAAGAGGTAAAATCATGGAACTAACCGTCTCCCCCTCAAATTCACTGACAATCGGTTTCATTGTATTACCAATTACACTCGTCTGCTGGTGGACCTGGGCATCAGGGCGTGCATTTGGTGTAGAGAGCACACGCCCACCACCAGATCGTGTCACTCAAAATTCTGCCACATCACTTTTCAACAGCAAAGCTGCCGCATGGACCGCTGCTTTACTGGTAATCTGGCTAATTTTTGGGGCCTTCGTCGGCCACCAGGATTGGGCCCACACCTTCAACACCTTTCCTCCATCCGGGGTACGCGCGTTCATTGCACTTATAGTGATAACAATCATTATCGCGCTGACCAGAGTGGGAAAGACTTTAGCTCATAACACGCCATTGTGGTTGCTTGTTGGTTTCCAGGCATTCCGCATTCCTGTTGAATTTCTTATACACCAGGCCTACTTAGAAAATATCACAATTATTGAGATGACATACCTGGGACGTAATTTCGACATTATTACCGGTCTTCTCGCCTTACTGATTGCGATCTATGCATACAAAAAGAAAGTTTCAAACAAGGTGATTCTTGCATGGAACATACTGGGGCTGGCGTTACTGGTCAATGTCGTTGCAACGGGTGTCATGTCAATGCCACATAACTTTCAGTTGATAGAGACCGATAAGCCCAATATATGGGTGATGTTTTTTCCGTTCATATGGCTTCCTTTTGTGCTGGTTTGCTCAGCCCTGTTTGGGCATCTATTGATATTTCGATATCTGTTGGCGCGAAAACCTAAATCTCATCACTCTATTTGATAACAACGAACAAGAGGATCAGCCATATGATTACAGCACTATATGCATCAATTTGTGCATTAATTCTTATCAGACTGTCACTGAATGTGATTAAGTTGCGCCACAGTGAGCGAGTCAGTCTGGGCGATGGTAATGTTGAAGCATTAAGGATCGCCATTGCAGCACACTCCAACGCATCCCAATATATACCCATCGCGCAACTACTGTTATTTACCCTGGAATATAACGGTGCCTTCGCCGTACTTGTTCATCTGGGGGGCATCATGCTGATTGTTGGAAGAATCTTGCATGCGAGAGGCATGATAACAGCTTTTAAAAATAGAGTTCTGGGGATGCAAATAACAATCTGGACTATTCGCTTATTAGCCATCGCCAATATACTACTAGTCGTGTATGTGCAATACTTTGCGTTATGAAAATAACGCTGTATTTATAAAGATACGTAATAGCACTCTCGCATTGCTAACACCTCGCCACTTGATAACGCGCCTGCATCACCTTACTCAATGAACACTGCTTAGTAACATCCGTCATTACCTCAAAACTGCTGCTCCCTGTTTTCATACAGGCCTGTAACCACGCATCCACTGACAAATCACAATAGAACACTTAAACTGCATCATCACATTTTTACGATCGTACCGATCTCGCTTCATTTTTTGCTATCAGACCATGGCACTCCATTTGCATGTTTATACTAAAAACGCACTACTTATTAGGAACAATGTCGAATATCATGAATGCATTGCGAAGAGGCTTTAACTTATTGATTTCACGATTTGAAATTGCCCTCAAGGTAAGCCCTCTTTAAAGGAGATAATCAGTGAAACAGCAAGAGATCGTGATCGTCGCCGCGAAACGAACCCCGATCGGGGCCTTTCTTGGTCAATTTTTAGACACTCCAGCACCTGAACTTGGCGCTGCGACAATAAGTGCAGTGCTGTCGGCATGTAATCTTATTAGTGCAGATGCGATTGATGAAGTGCTGATGGGCTGTGTGCTTCCTGCTGGACTGGGACAGGCACCCGCACGTCAGGCTGCACTGCTCGCCGGACTATCGATCAACACCCCCTGCTCCACCATCAACAAGGTATGTGGCTCCGGCATGAAAACAGTGATGCTTGCTGCTGATGCCATTAAAGCTGGTTCAGCCAATGTTGTGGTCGCGGGCGGCATGGAATCGATGAGCCGCGCGCCCTATCTCGACCAACAGAGGCGCCAGGGTGCCCGTTTTGGACACTCCCAACTACTCGACCACATGCTATTCGATGGCCTGCAAAATGCCGCTGATGGCGAAGCGATGGGCATGTTTGCTGAGCACTGTGCAGAACACTTCAATTTCAGTCGCAAACAGCTTGATGCTTTTGCGGCTGAATCGGTCAACCGTGCCGTCGCCGCCTGTAACAGTGGCGCATTCAATGATGAACTCACGCCCGTCACTATTAAAACACGCAAAGGCGGGCAGCAGATTGATGCCGACGAGACTCCATCCCGCTGTGATACCAACAAAATTTCAAAACTAAAACCGGCCTTCAAGAAAGATGGTGTTATTACCGCAGCAAATTCATCGTCACTTTCTGATGGCGCCGCTGCCATAATATTAATGTCTGCTGATGAGGCCGAAAAACGCAATATACAACCACTCGCTCGCATCATCGCCCACAGTAGTCATGCAATGGCACCGGAAGAGTTTACCCTCGCACCCATTCATGCCATTAGAAAACTCTACCAGAAAAGCGGTTGGCGCAATGACGATATCGATCTCTACGAGATCAATGAGGCCTTCGCTGCCGTCACGATGGGCGCGATACATGAGCTAAAACTCGACCATAAAAAAGTCAACGTCAACGGAGGTGCCTGCGCCCTCGGTCATCCCATCGGCGCATCGGGCACGCGCATTATTGTCACACTATTACATGCATTAAGGGCGCGTGGCGGAAAACGTGGTATCGCCTCACTCTGCATCGGTGGCGGTGAAGCGACTGCGATTGCCATTGAGACGCTAGACTAACAACCGTTAACCGAAAAACCGTACATTAGGCATTCAGGGAATATTTCCAGCAAATAGCACAACATAGATCACGGAACTGAGACCATGGCGATTATAGAGAGTAACATTGACACAAAAAGCGAAGCGTTCACCGACAACAGCGGTCATATGCAGCTGCAGGTCAATGACCTCAATGAACGACTACGTGATGTCAAGATCGGCGGTTCCAACAAGGCGCGTGATAAACACCTGCAACGCGGCAAGCTGCTAGTCAGGGATCGCATCCATATGTTAATTGATGAAGGGTGCCCCTTCATGGAGTTTTCGGCACTCGCGGCCAACCACATGTATGGAGACAAGGTACCCAGCGCCGGCATCATCACCGGCATCGGCATCGTGCATGGCCAGGAGATGGTGATCATCGCTAACGATGCCACCGTCAAAGGGGGTACCTACTATCCCATCACCGCCAAAAAACACCTACGTGCGCAAGAGATAGCCGAACAGAATCGCCTCCCCTGCATATATCTGGTCGACTCTGGTGGCGCCTTCCTGCCAATGCAGGATGAAGTCTTTCCAGATCGCGATAATTTTGGGCGTGTCTTTTATAACCAGGCAAGACTCTCAGCACAGGGTATCCCACAGATTGCCGTCGTCATGGGCTCATGTACAGCAGGGGGTGCCTATGTGCCGGCGATGGCCGATGAGTGTGTCATCGTAAAATCACAGGGCACCATCTTCCTGGGTGGCCCACCGCTCGTGAAAGCAGCGACGGGTGAAGTGGTTGATACAGAAGAACTCGGTGGTGCTGATATCCACAGCCGCGTTTCAGGCGTCACTGACTACATGGCTGAAGACGATGCCGATGCACTGCGAATCACGCGCGATATCGTCGCTAATCTCAACTATCAGAAACAGGGAGTCATCAATCGTAAAGCCGTGACCAACCCACTCTACCCTGCCGAAGAACTCTACGGCATCGTGCCGTTCGATACGCGTAAACAGTATGACGTACGCGAAGTGATCGCGCGCATCGTTGACGGCTCTGAGTTTCATGAGTTTAAAAAGCTCTTTGGCCAGACGCTGGTGTGTGGTTTTTCCCATATACATGGCTATCCAGTTGGCATCATCGCCAACAACGGTATCCTCTTTTCCGATTCAGCACTTAAGGGGACCCACTTTATCGAGCTCTGTAATCAGCGCGGCATCCCGCTGCTATTTTTACAGAATATTGCAGGGTTCATGGTCGGCAAAAAATACGAACACGAAGGGATCGCTAAACATGGTGCCAAGATGGTCAATGCCGTTGCCTGTAGCCAGGTACCAAAATTCACCGTCATTATCGGCGGCTCCTATGGTGCCGGGAACTATGCCATGTGTGGGCGTGCCTACAGTCCTCGACAGCTATGGATGTGGCCTAATGCTCGCATCTCTGTGATGGGAGGTGAAACCGCCGCGCATCTATTAGGCTCTATCAAAAAAGAGAGTCTCGCCAGGGCAGGAAAACAGCTGAGTGAAAAGGAAGAGGAAGCCTTTGAAAATGAAATTCGTGAGCAATTTGATCGCCAAAGCCACCCCTATCACGCCACCGCACGACTATGGGATGACGGCATCATCGACCCGATGCAGACACGTGACCTGATCGGTCAAGGCATTGCCGCCGCCATGAATGCCCCAATCAAGAAGACCGATTACGGTGTCTTCCGGATGTAACAAGAGTACTGTAATCCGATACAATATAGAGGAGATCACATGAGCCACGACGAACTACTCACTGTCGAGACCGATCCGCGAGGTGTTTGCACACTCGCACTGAATAATCCAGCTAAACATAACGCCTTTAACGATGAAGTGATTGCTGCGCTACGCAACAAACTCAATGAGATAGCACAAGATGACAAAGTACGTATCCTGGTATTAACCGGCAACGGAAAGAGTTTCTCCAGTGGCGCAGACCTCGAATGGATGAAGGCAGCCGCACAACATGACGAGGAAACCAACCAAAAGGACTCCGAGGCGCTGGCGAAGTTAATGCGTACCCTCTACGAATATGACAAGCCAACCGTGGCGCGTATCAATGGCAGCGCCTTTGGCGGCGCACTCGGGCTGATCGCCTGTTGTGATATGGCGATTGCCACACGTTCTGCGCAGTTCTCCTTTACCGAGGTGCGCTTCGGTCTGATCCCGGCCGTGATTGCACCATATGTCATCAAAGCCATTGGTGAGCGCCAGACACGTCGCCTGTTTCTCACCGCCGAACGTTTTTCTAGTGAATTGGCCGAGAAGATCGGCCTCGTCCATCAGGTCGTTGATGACCAATCTCTCGATGACACAATAAAGATTGCCGTTGATAAACTACTCAAGGCAGGACCACTATCAGTACAAGCATGCAAATGCCTCATTCGCTCATTGAGCCCAGACTTCGATGATGAATCATCGGCACGACTGATCGCACAGCTGCGCGCTTCCGTTGAAGGGCAGGAAGGGATGAGCGCCTTTTTCGAAAAACGTCCACCCAATTGGATAAACCAGAATTGATTGACCGTACAGCATGAAATCTCTGCATACCACAAATGCCCTGCCATCAAAGGTCACCATCGTTGAAGTCGGTCCACGTGACGGCCTGCAAAACGAACAACAACACCTGGATACCGATAAAAAGATCAACTTCATTAATCGTCTCTCCACCTGCGGTCTCCCTGTCATCGAGTGTAGCAGCATGGTCAGTTCACAATGGATACCGCAACTGGCTGATGCCGAAGAGGTAATAAATAAAATCGACAGACACCCTGGCGTGCGCTATCCCGTACTGGTACCCAACGAAAAAGGGATGCAACGCGCACTAGCGGCGGGTGCAACAAGTGTCGCAATATTTATCGCAGTAAGCGAAAGCTTTAATCAAAAAAACGTCAACTGTTCAATCGACGAATCGTTTACACGCTTTGAACCTGTCATGGCATTGGCAAAAGCGGCGGGGATCGAAGTACGCGGTTATCTCTCCTGTATCATGGGATGCCCCTACGAAGGGAAAATAAAACCAATGAAAGTGGCTACCATCGCCCGTCATCTGATCGAACTCGGTTGTTACGAGGTCTCTCTCGGTGACACCATCGGCGCCGGCACCCCCCTTCAAGCACAGCGCCTCGTTCAGACCATCAGTAAACAAGTGCCTGTTGAACAGCTTGCAATTCACTTCCATGACACCCGCGGACAGGCGTTGGCCAACATCTTCGCCTGTCTCGAACTCGGCATCACGACGATTGATGCTGCGGTCGCAGGGCTTGGCGGCTGTCCTTATGCCAAAGGGAGTAGCGGCAACGTGGCTACTGAAGATGTTGTCTACATGCTTGAGGGAATGGGCATTGAGACCGGTATCGACCTGCGTGCCCTGAGCGAGGCTGGTAATATGATCTGCCAGCAATTAAAACGGAGCAGCCATAGCAAGGTTGGCAGACTTTACCAATAACGATGCTATCATTGATAATGATTAACCTGACACTCGAGGTAAGGCTATGGAATTTAAACAGTGTAAGGCCATCGTTACTGGTGCTGCTTCTGGACTAGGACTGGCTGTGACACAACGCATCATCGCCGCAGGCGGTACAGTAGTGATGCTTGACCTCGACCATGAGCGTTGTGCAGATGAGCTGATTTTACTCGGTGAACGTGCTCACTTTATCGCCACTGACGTCACCTCCGAATCCGGAGTTGACACTGCACTGATCAAGGCACACGAGCTAATGGGTGAGATCAGACTTGTGGTCAACTGTGCCGGTATCGCGCCGAGTCGACGAGTGCTGGCACGTGACGGGCTGATCAGCAACGCAGAATTTCAACAGGTGATCGACATCAACCTCAACGGCAGCTTTAACGTCTGTCGCGCCGTCGTCAATCTGATGCAGAACAACAATCCCGCAGGTAAGGATGAAGAGCGAGGTCTGTTGATCAATACCGCCTCTATCGCCGCCTTTGAAGGACAGATCGGCCAGGCCGCCTATGCCGCGTCAAAGGGTGGCATTGCCAGTATGACACTGCCGCTGGCACGTGAGTTTGCACGCCTCGGCATCCGAGTCATGACGATTGCACCGGGGATTTTTGAAACACCGATGTTCGATCAATTACCACAGGAGGCGCGCGAGGCACTCGCCGCCAACACCCCCTATCCCAAACGTCTTGGCCAACCCGATGAGTTTGCGGCACTGGTACAGCACATCGTCGAGAACCCCATGCTAAACGGCTCAACCATCAGGCTAGACGGTGCACTGCGCATGGGACAGAAGTAGCGCACATCCTGCCATTCATGCCCATCGACACCAAACCGATCTGGACACCTTCACCGCAACGCATCGCTGCGGCAAACCTGACACACTTCATCCAGACAGTACGCGACGAATATGGCTTCGACGTCGATGATTATGCTGCACTATACCAATGGTCGATTGAGGCCCCTGAACAATTCTGGCCAGCAGTATGGCGCTTCACCGACATCAAGACGAGCCGACAGTGGGATAGCGTACTCTCCGATGCAGACAAGTTGCCTGGAGCAACATGGTTCGCGGGTGCACAGCTCAATTTTGCCGAAAACTTGTTACGCCATTGCAAGGGTGAACTGCGCAACAAACCCGCACTGATCTTTCACGGTGAAGATAAAAACCGTTGCGAACTCAGTTATGGCGAACTCTACAACGCTGTTGCCAAAGTTGCCGCCGCAATGCGTAACAGCAGGGTTGGCATCGGCGACAGAGTTGCCGGTTTCATTGCCAATCGACCAGAGGCGATCATCGCGATGCTTGCCACCACCAGCCTTGGGGCGATCTGGTCGTCATGTTCACCAGACTTTGGCATTGAGGGCGCAGTCGAACGCTTTGAACAGATCGAGCCAAAATTACTCTTCTGCTGCGACGGCTACTGGTTCAAGGGAAAACAACACGACTCACTGACGCGCTTGGCACAGATCACTCAACGCATCACTTCCATTCAACAGATAGTCGTCATCCCCTATCTCAACCAACAACCGAATCTCACACCATTAGCCAATGCAGTGCACTATGGTGACTACATGGACGCTGCCAATGTCGATAATGACACTATCGACTTTGTGCAATTACCGTTCGACCACCCACTTTATATTCTCTATTCATCCGGCACCACTGGCAAACCAAAGTGCATCGTTCACGGCGCTGGCGGCACCCTGCTGCAACACCTCAAAGAACTGGTATTACATACCGACCTCAAGGCAGATGACGTGATCTTCTACTTCACCACCTGTGGCTGGATGATGTGGAACTGGCAGATCAGTGCGCTCGCCACAGGTGCCACGCTACTGCTCTATGACGGCTCTCCTTTTCACCCCAGCGCCAACATCCTGTTTGACATTGCACAACAGGAAGGGATCACCCTCTTCGGTGCCAGCGCAAAATATTTCTCTGCGCTTGAAAAAGAAGGCATCAAACCAAAGCACAACCACCGACTGGATAAATTACGCACGATTCTCTCCACCGGCTCACCATTAGCGCCAGAATCCTACGACTACATCTATCGTGAAATCAAGCCAGACCTGCAGCTTTCATCCATCTCTGGTGGCACCGACATCGTCTCCTGTTTTGCACTCGGTAATCCGCTACTGCCGGTCTATCGCGGCGAACTGCAGTGCCGTGGGCTCGGCATGAAGGTCGAAGTGTTTGATGAAAATGGTCATGCACTACACAACCAAAAGGGAGAACTGGTCTGCACCGCCCCTGCCCCGTCGATGCCACTCTATTTTTGGGGTGATAGTAACAATGCCAAATATCACGCCGCCTATTTCGAACGCTTTCCAGATGTATGGACTCACGGCGACTACGCCGAATTGACCCATCACGACGGCCTGATCATCTATGGCCGCTCCGACGCGCTGCTCAATCCCGGTGGTGTGCGTATTGGCACTGCTGAGATCTACAGACAAGTGGAAAAACAGCCCGAGATTGCAGAAAGCATCGCTGTCGGGCAACGCTGGAAAGATGATGTGCGCATCATCCTGTTCGTCAAATTACAAACAGGCGTCGTACTTGATGAAGCGTTGATCGCCAAGCTCAAACAACGCATTCGCGACAACACCACACCGCGACATGTGCCAGGCAAAGTGATTGCCGTCGATGATATCCCGCATACCCGAAGCGGTAAGATTGTTGAGCTTGCGGTACGCAATGTCATCCACAACGAACCCGTGCCCAACCTCAGTGCCATTGCCAATCCCGAGGCCCTCGACTGTTTTAAGCGGCTACCCGAACTAGCGCGTGACAATGAGTAAAGACTCTCCCACTATTCATCAACCCTTTCGCGCCTTTCGTATTCATAACGATGCAGGGGTGATTCGCGCCGGCATTGAATCGATCATGCTCGATCAACTCACCCAGGGCGAAGTGGTGATCGAGGCCCACTATTCAAGCGTAAACTATAAAGACGCACTGGCGGGCAGTGGCCAGGGAAAGATACTGAAGCAGTACCCGCTGGTTGGCGGCATCGATGTTGCTGGCGTTGTCGTCGAATCAAAGGATGAACAGTTCGATGTCGGTGACAAGGTACTGGTGACCGGCTGCGGTCTCAGTGAGACTTATGATGGCGGCTATGCGGAATATGTCCGCACACCGAGCCACTGCGTCATCCCGTTACCTCAAGGTTTAACCTTGCAACAGGCGATGGTGATGGGCACCCCGGCACTGACAGCAGCGCTAGCCCTGCACCGCATGGAACAAAATGGACAATCGCCCGCACAAGGGCCAATCGCCATCACCGGCGGCAGTGGCGGCGTTGGCCAACTTGCCATCGATCTGTTTTCCAGACGAGGTTATGAGGTTGTCGCGGTCAGCGGCAAAGAAGCGCTGCATCCACATCTACTAAAACTCGGTGCCACACGCGTCATCCCCCCCACTGCACTCATGACGAAGCAACGCCCACTGGAGAAGGCCGTCTGGGGTGGGGCCGTTGATACCATCGGCGGTGAACTACTGGCAGAACTCTGTCGCACTACACGTGAATGGGGCAACATCGCCAGCATCGGCCTTGCCGGTGGCCACGAACTCAATACCACTGTAATGCCCTTTATCCTGCGCGGAGTCAGTATCCTCGGCATCAGCTCGACCAACTGCCCGTGTGAACTGCGACGCAAACTATGGCAACGCCTGGGAGAGGAGCTGCGTCCTGCCAATCTTGATTTGATTGCAGTCGAACCCATCACGCTTGAACAACTTGGTGAGATATTTCAGCAGCTGCTGAACGGCAAGAGTCGAGGACGGATAGTCGTCACCATCAAGGGCGCTTAACTTTCCCCTCGGCTAAAGCCTTTGCCAGCCAGGTTGAGCCGATTCATACCGGGTCTATGATTGGCGGCAGCGGACAACCCAGTGAATCTGCAAAAGCACGCAGCAATTCTGTTTCATTCGATGAGACATGGCCATCGGAAGTAATACAGGCGACACAGGCCTTCAGCAATAGTTGTTTACTGGAGGGTTTAATGTTCGCCAGTGTTGTAATCGCCTTATCGAGGGCACTTAGTTTGATCGCACTTTTGGGGAAAAGACTCATGCCCTGCAAACCGAGGACTAACTGTGCGGTACTGAAGGCTGTCTGCGCATCCAGTGGCGCGGCCTTTTCGCTATGGATCAACACCGACAGCAGCAGTGCACACGCGGGCTTCTGTTGCTCCAGCGTGGTTTGACGGGCGAACATATGCTGTCCTTTGCCAAAATGGTCGCCGAGATAGTGCCAGGTGATCTTATTCAGCGACCATTCAAACAGGCTCATCTTGTCGTCGGCGGCGATCAACGCCTTGAGGATCAATTGAAAACGGAGGTACTGATCGGAAGAGAGCTGACGCAGTACCGGCAGCGCGATATCGATCAGCGGCAGACGATAGTGGGCGGGCAGATCATCGATCAACGGCAGCAGCTGTTGCACCAGCGCGTGAATGCCCACATCGCCCTGCTGTGCAATCAGCTTTAACTGCTGCTCGCGGTAGTGCTCCTGCTTGTTGATCACCAGACAATAGATGATCGCCCGTGCACCAAACGGCTCATGGACGGCTGCAGTTAACGTTTCCGGCAGTGTCTTAATGAGATCGCGCGCATAGTCGATGTGCGCCTCCCCGGGCTGACCGTAGTGATTGATCGCGTCAACCACCACCGCGGAGGCGACGGCAGTTGCGGCTGCCATCTTCTCCTGTGATCCAGCCTTCTGCGATACAGCTGCAGCCGGCTCTTCTGTTACAGGCGATGCAATCAGCGGGTAGACACCATCCCATGATGGATCAACCCGCCTTATCCGCTCCTCAAGTGGCGGATGGGTGCTAAACATCGAGGTGAAAAAGCTGCTAATGCCGGTGGCAAAATAAGCGTGACTCATCTCCGGTGCAACAGGTGAATTGAGCGCCGAACCAAATGGCGCGGCACCGATCTTTTTCAGCGCGCCGGCAATACTCGCGGGGTTACGGGTAAACTGTACCGCCGAAGCATCGGCGAGATACTCCCGCTGTCGATTGATCGTGGCCTTGATCAGGTTGCCGAAAAAGGTACCGGCAAAGCCGACGGCCATAATGCCGAGACCGAGCATCGCCACCGAACCTCCGTTACGGCTGCGCCCACCGCCACGCATCAGATAATAGCCGATATCCCCCAGCAGCAGGATGCCATTCAACACCCCGATCAGGCGGATATTCAGCCGCATGTCGCCATTAAGGATATGACTGAATTCGTGCGCGATGACCCCTTGCAGCTCCTCTCTGGAGAGTTTGATGGCGCTGCCCTGGGTGATACCGATGACGGCATCACTGGGCGAAAAACCGGCGGCAAAGGCGTTGATGCCGAGTTCACCCTTCAATAAATAGACGGGAGGAACGGGCGTTCCCGAGGCGACCGCCATCTCCTCCACCACGTTGAGGACACGACGCATATCGGGATCACTGCTGTTGGTATTGACCAGATTGCCCCCCAGCATCTCGGCCACCACATGGCCACCGCCGGACAACTGCAAAATCTTGTAGAAGCTTCCGAGCAGGATCACTACGCTTACGCCGCCACCGACCATGAAGAAGATGTCCCAGTCGAACCCTTCACTCAGTTCTGCAAGGCTTGCGGTTGAACCGTGGTCGACGAACCCCAGCGTGGCGATCACCATCACATTGGTGATCACCACCAGTGCGATAATAGCGAGCATAAACAGGATGACCAGCCAGCCGGTGTTACGCCGCGCCTGATCCTGGGCCTGAAAGAAATCCATGCGAGTCTGCAGTGATGCCTGACTTTAGAATGACACCTTCGGCGCCTGCTGGATCTCGGCGCTATCTTCGAACTCCAGCAGTTCGGCGTCTTTGCTATGGCCGAACATGCTGGCGAAGAGCAGCTGCGGAAAGGACTGCTTATAGGTGTTATAGGCCATCACCTGATCATTAAAGGCCTGGCGTGAAAAGGCGACCTTGTTTTCAGTGCTGGTGAGTTCTTCGCTGAGCTGCATCATGTTCTGGTTGGCCTTGAGATCTGGATAGTCTTCCATCACAATCCGGAGTTTTCCCAGTGCACTGGCCAGCACCTCTTCCGACCCGGCCAGCGCTCGGATGGCATCGCCATTAGCAGGATCTGCCGCTGCATCCGGCAGCGCATTCACCGCATCATTACGCGCGGTAATGACAGCCTCGAGCGTTTCGCGTTCATGCTTAAGATAACCCTTTGCTGTTTCGATCAGGTTGGGGATCAGATCGTAACGTCGTTTTAACTGCACCTCGATCTGTGCAAAGGCGTTCATAAAACGATTTTTCAACATCACCAGCTTGTTAAAGATCGCGATGATGTAGATCACGATCGCCGCCAGGATGACTAGAAAGACGATGGTCGAAGTGGTCATTGTGACTCCTTAATTAGTAATTTATATTTCGAGTTCTAGCGCTTCTTCTTCAGGCTGTTTCCTGAGCCGCGATCGTAATAATGCGGCGCCGGCAAGGGTAAATGCAATCCCTACCGTCCCCAGCAACAGCGGTGCGAACCAGTTCATCCAGCCGCTGTCGATGATGGCTTCGTGGTGATCGTCAGGGGAGTAGAGCACGGTGACTCGGTCGCCGATCTGATAAGAGGGATGACTGGAGCCGATGTCATGCTTGAAGGTGATCGAGCCTTGTATGTCGGAAGGGGTGTAGTTCACCTTCGGGTAATAGGTAGTCGTGGTTCTGCCATCAGAGGTCGACGTGGTGCGCTCAAAGGAGACTACCTTGCCGTGGGTAGTCTGCGCGCTCTGTAAAAAAGCCGCCCGCTTCTGTGCCATGTCGCCACCACCCATCGAGACACCGATGCCCAGCAGCAGGACGATCACACCGACCCAGGCCGGAACCGGCTTACCGGCCTTTCTGCGCGCCAGGGTTTTGTTGTCCGAAATAATATTGCGCCCTGTCGGTTGGCTATGGTGCGTCGAGTGCAAACGGCCCGAATCCTGTTGCGCCTGTTGGGCCGCTTTTTTCAAATCCTGTAGCGAGCCTATCTTGTGCTGGCGTAGTCTCAGTGCAATCTGAATCATTATCATCAGAGTCACCACGCCTACGGCGACAAAAGAAAAAAGGGTCGCTTCAAAGACAAAGAAGAATCCGATACTGCACCCCATGCCAATGACAAAAAAGAGCGTACCGAGGATCGTAGTCATATTCGAATCGAGTCGTGCATCACTCGGATCTTCGGGTGAGATTAGAACGGGGACCTCCTCGCCGATCGCGTACTTTGTGCTGCTACTGCTGACACGGGCGGTAAACTCATGATCCTCTCCGCCATAACGATATTGAATGATCGGCGCATAAGTCTCCTGTGAGCGCGAGTTCCGCGAATGTGAACGTCTCGCTTTATAGCCAGTGACAATACCGCTAATGGTAATCGCCATCGTGCGAAACTGGCGAAAGTCCCATACTAGATAACCACCCACGACGGCAACCAGCAGCCCCACGATAAGCATTATGATTTCCATCTATCCTAGAAAACCCCTGATTGCATGAGATAAAAAATAGATTGCCCCTATTGTCGGCAGTAATTAACACCTCTTTAAGGGAGATATCGATAACACAGCGCACCTACCAGAAGTGTTACTGACATAAATGATATTTCTGCTGAATCCGCCACCTCAATTACGCTGTAACCGAGTCAATCCCAGTAAACCATAGGTCTTGATTAGCTCAGATCACTAATCATCAGACTCACACGTAGATAGTTTTCTTATTTTTATTAATAAAATCAATGCTATTTATAATTTTAAACAGCCTTCCTCTCTTTAAATACATTTAAAGTATGGTGAATAAAACCCGTTACAAACTGTAGAGACATTAATTCAAACTAAATTTTTGCCAGCACACGCGAAATTTTACATAGGAATTAAAGGCGATATTCGCACAGAAAGGACTTACAGATGGCGATAGAACGCCCAAAAAAAATACGCTTAGGTGACTTACTCGTTGAGCAAAAAGCCATCACGGAAGAGCAGCTCATGGCAGCCCTCGACGCTCAGAAGAGTACTGGTAACAAACTCGGACGTGAACTGATTGAAAGTGGCTATCTCACCGAAGATCAGCTACTTGGCATCCTGGCAGAACAGCTCAATATTGAATTTATTGATATTCGTAACTACTCCATCGATCCTGAAACAATCAAGAGGATCCCGGAAGTTCAGGCGCGTCGCTTTCGCGTTATCGTCCTTGCGGAAGAACCCGACCATGTCCTGATCGGCATGGCCGATCCCACCAACATCTTCGCCTATGATGAACTCTCCCTATTGATCGGAAAGCCATTGAAGCTGGCAGTGGTTAAAGAAGATGATTTACTTAAGGCCATTGACTCTATATATCGCCGTACAGCAGAAATCAGCAATTTCGCAGCCGAACTGGGTCAACAGATATCAGCAGGCGAAAGTACAACCACAGATCGAACCATTAATGAAGGCGTGGCAGATGCCCCCGTTGTCAAGTTATTACAAACGATGCTGGAAGATGCGGTTCAGGTAAACGCATCAGACATTCATATTGAGCCTGATATCAGTGAGCTACGCATTCGCTTCCGCATAGATGGAACGTTACGCGTTCAAACCACCACCGACCATCGTATCGCTGGCGCACTTATTTCACGATTGAAGCTGATGTCAGGCCTCGATATTTCAGAAAAACGGATCCCTCAGGATGGGCGCTTTCACCTTGATGTACGGGGCCATCAAATTGATGTGCGTTTATCCACACTGCCATTGCCTGACGGCGAATCTGCGGTGATGCGCTTACTGAATCAATCTGCTGGATTTCTAGGTGTCGATCAGCTTGGCATGCCAGTAGAGATGGCACAGAAGGTTAGAAAGGTGGCGCATAGCCCTCATGGCTTAATGTTGGTTACCGGCCCCACTGGCAGTGGTAAAACAACAACACTCTACGCTTTACTAGGTGAATTAAATAACCCGGAAGTCAAGATCATCACTGTTGAAGACCCGGTTGAATATCGCTTAAACGGGGTAAATCAGGTTCAGGTTAACCCCAAAGTTGAATTGACTTTCAGTAAGGTGCTGCGCTCCGTACTGCGACAGGATCCAGATGTAGTACTAATCGGCGAAATGCGCGACAAAGAGACGATAGAGATCGGCCTGCGCGCATCAATGACAGGGCACTTTGTGATGTCCACGCTACATACCAACGATGCCATCTCCAGTGCATTGCGCCTGATTGATATGGGCGCCGAGCCTTATCTGATTGCGGGTGCCTTGCGAGGAATCCTGGCCCAGCGGCTGATTCGACGAATATGCGCCAGCTGTGCTGCGACTGACACATTAGATACCGCCACAAAACTCATGCTCGAAGACATGGGAGATGAAGTGGATGGTATTACCTTCAAACGGGGCAATGGCTGCCGAAACTGTAACAACACCGGCTATCAGGGACGCATAGGCATCTACGAATTTCTTGAGATGGATGCCGAGCTGATTGAAACTCTCCACAATGGAGCGCTAATGGATTTCTCCAGAATGGCTAAATCTCGCCCCGAATTTAAACCATTAAAACAATCCGCCTTCGAGCTTGCAGTTAAGGGGATAACCACCATCGATGAAGTGGTTAAAGTTGGCTACGGTATGGAAATGTAAACCATGAGTATCTTTAAATACGAGGGCCGAGACCAACAAGGCCAACTGATCACTGGGCAACTCGAGGCCGATTCAGAGGATGCCGTTGCCAGCCATCTGCTCGGCACAAACATTACCCCCGTAAGTATTTTGACGCATCATGAAAAACATCAACATGGTGCCGCGATGCAACGCCAACTGACAAAAAAAGCGGTTCCACTAGTGGATTTAATCTTTTTTTCACGACAGATGTACACCCTGATGCGTGCCGGTGTGCCGATTCTCGAAGCGTTACAGGGACTGCGCGAATCGACCCCCAGCGATAGACTGGCTGCTGTCATCGGTGAACTGCGCGAAAGCCTTGATGCAGGTGAAGATTTGAGTACAGCGATGGGGCATCACCCTGAGGTGTTTTTGAGCCTATATGTAAGTATCGTTGAAATCGGTGAAACCAGCGGCACCCTGCCAGAAAGTTTTTTGAAACTCGTTAAATACCTGGAGCTTGAACGAGAAACGCGCGAACGGATTAAATCCGCCATGCGCTACCCAATTATCGTCATTATTGCCATTGCCGCGGCGATGTTAATCATCAACATATTTGTCATTCCAGCGTTTGCCAGTGTATTCAACAAATTCGGCGCTGATCTGCCGTTGCCAACGCAAATCCTGATTGCCACCTCCAGTTTCACCGTCAACTACTGGTATGTGATTGTCGCATTCATTGTCGCGCTCCCCTTTGCAATACGCTTTTATCTCTCCAAAGAAGCGGGACGTTTAAAGTGGGATCGCATCAAACTGAAACTGCCGATTATTGGTAGCATCCTCTACCGCGCCACCATGGGCCGTTTTGCACTCGCGATGGCGATTTGCGTCAAGTCCGGGGTGCCATGGGGGCAGGCAATGTTAGTGGTCAGTAAGGCGGTCGATAACGCCTATGTCCGTGGTCATGTCCTGGAAATGCGTGATGCGATTGAGCGCGGTACGACCATCACCCAGGCAGCAACCGTCTCCAACCTGTTCCCTTCAATCGTGTTGCAGATGATCCGGGTGGGTGAACAGACCGGTTCGCTCGACAATTTGCTCTCAGAAGTCGCTGAATATTACGAGCGCGAAGTCGAGTATCAGCTTAAAAACCTTGCTGCCTCTATTGAGCCCATCCTGTTGGCCTGTGTTGGCGTCATGGTATTGATACTGGCATTAGGGGTATTTTTACCCATGTGGGACCTTGCTGACGCCGCACTGGGCCATTAACCACATACTTAGTAAAATAATTTTTCCACTAAAGTTTTACAACAAAACAAACGATATAGTCATTAATGAATTAGAAAGCTAAATGGCTATTACGCCTAATAAATCATAGATGCGTATCACAAATATTATTAAATGAGGATTTAGTATGAACAATCAAAAAGGTTTTACATTGATCGAGTTGGTAATGGTAATTGTAATATTAGGTCTTCTCAGCGCGGTTGCCGTACCAAAATTTGTTGACCTTTCTGATAAGGCCGAAGACGCCGCAATAAAGGGCGTGGCTGGCGGTCTCAGCTCAGCAACAACCATTAACTTTGCTAATGAAAAAACGAATGCCAACGGCACGGGAACGACCGTAACTGATTGCCAACATGTAGCGGCATTAGTGGAAGGCGGAGACGGGGTAACGGGCGTACCTGCAGCCGGTTATACCATTGGCACCCTGACCATTGGCCTTGCAGCCGAAGGCGATTCAATCAGTAATTGCGTGCTAACGCATACAGCCTCGGGCAAAACAGAAAACTTCTCTGCAATCCGTGTGGATGCACTATAACATAGCGACAATCGATGCCTGTATCTAGATACAGGCATCGATTTACTACCTCTCTGAGTGAACGGTTATGACCAGGAAGGTTCGCGGGTTTACTCTGATAGAACTGGTTTTAGTACTGCTCATCGTATCGATTATATCCACTTATGCCATCATTCGATTTCCCGGCGACGGCATTAACCTTTCTGCACAAGCAGACCAGATCGTCTCCGATATCCGTCACACCCAGAGTCTGGCCATTAATCGTGGTCAACGCTACCGTATCAACTTCAATAGCGACCGCTACTGGATCAGCAACATAGATAACACAACCCCTTACACCCACCCTGCCAGCGGCACATCGACCATCATGTTAGATAGCGGCATTGCGCTCACCACCACTCATGGATTTTTAGTATTTGACGGCGAAGGCACCCCCTACACCAACGGAATCATTCCCGGCACCGCACTCGCTGCGGATGCGGTGGTGACGCTGTCAGAATCTAGCGAAAGCCGTACCATTCGCATCACCGCGGAAACCGGACGGGTGATCAAGCCATGAACCTATTACGTCAACAGGGTTTTTCGTTGATTGAACTGATCATCTTTATCCTCGTGGTAAGCATCCTCTCGACCGCTCTGTTCTCGGTCTTTTCCACTGCGCTGCGCGGCCCTGCACAGGTCAGCGGTTCTATTCAGGCGATGCAGTTGGCCGTCGAACGCATGGAACTGATCCTGCCACAACGTAAAGCACTGGGCTTTGTAGCGTTTGCCACTCCTGCGGCTGATCCCTGTCAGCAGGGGTCTACTCAACTCGTGTGTACCACTATTCCAGCTGGCTTTACTGTCACGCCAGATATCGTGCCCAACTGGGGCGGTGATAACAATTATAAAGTCGTCACCGTCAGTGTCACCGGCACAGCGACCGCCACGCTGACCGCGCTGGTGGCGGATTATTAATGATGCTCCTCAGGCACAAACAAGGCGGCTTTTCGCTAATCGAGATGATCCTCGTCATCACCATCCTCTCCATCATCACTGCCGTCGGTAGCCGCATGCTGAGCGGCGCATTTAATGCCTATTTTACCGGGCGCGACATCATTGATGCCGAATGGCAGGGGCGCTATGCGATGCAACGGATCAGCCGTGAACTGCGCGACGTGCGCACCGCCACCGCGGCCGACCTGAATATTGCATCAGCCAATCAGATCACTTTCACCGACAACAGTGCCAACGTGATCACCTATGCACGCAACGGCAACACCCTGGAGCGCAATGGCCAACCGCTCGCGGACGGCGTGACTGTTCTGACATTTAACTATATTCAGTCTCATATATCACCGTGAACATCGATGTCAGTTTCAATGGCTCAAACTATAGCCGGCGCAATACACTGCATCCGAGGAACTTCTGATGAGGGGCTTGCCACGCCAACGCGGCTCACTAATGATTGTCGCCATCGTGATGATTATGGTGTTGGGTTTTATGGGTGTCGCCATTACCTTTCTTTCGGTTACCAGCACCCATAATGCCGTTGATGAGCTTGCAGCGAATGAGACTTTTATATTGGCGGAATCAGGACTCGAACGCGGCATCAGAGAATGGAGCCTTGCCCCGTCAACCTATACCGGGGAGGGACCAGTCAGTTTTGGCAAAGGCACATTCACTATTACCGTTGCGCTACTTTCTGCGACGCAGGCCAACATCACCAGCAGCGCAGCCATTCCGACGATCAGTGGCAATACCACTCGCACCGTTGATACGATTGTTGAGTTGGGCGGGCC
Source organism: uncultured Gammaproteobacteria bacterium (assembly GCA_945787155.1). Classification (GTDB taxonomy): domain Bacteria; phylum Pseudomonadota; class Gammaproteobacteria; order SZUA-140; family SZUA-140; genus SZUA-76. The sequence goes on from CALZHD010000034.1 coordinate 21,376, forward strand.
ACTTTTTTCCGACCCACTGACTGACATGGCGAGCTGGCCAACCGAAGACCTCACTAACACTCAAGGCACAGCCTCCATTGTTGCCGGAGGATTTCGCTTCAGAACACTCAATCTCAAGGACGCCGTCTACGCAGGCTACCGGGAAACAGGTACCGCACCACCCCTCATCACACTCAACGAAGGTGAATCATTCAACCTGGACCTTGATTACAAAAAGCGCTGGGCTGGTAATGGCGCCATCCCAACCAGCATGGATATGGCTGTGGAATTGGTAAGCACCACCGGGACAAATTATGTCATCTGGTCTGAAAACACCCTTTTCAGTAACAACAACTGGATAACCGCACCCACAACAACCTGGACGGTGCCCGCTGGTGTCACCATCAACAGAATTCGCCTTTCCTTTAACCTGGCAAGAAATGGTAATGGCCGCAGACCCTCGGTCTTCTTTCGCACTATTGTATTCACCTCATCCAGCGGCAGTGGCACCAGCACTATATCCTGGCAGGAAATCATCCCCTGACAAATACGACATCTGTTATTTTCTTCTGTCAAATACTTTGAATTCCATTCTCTCGCTTACAATCAAGTATTTAACAAGAGTGTCGATAGCTTTTTAGACGCTATGGAAGATTTTAATCTACAGGATATTTCAGGGATATTAACTTGTTTGGTGCACTGCTAAAAAAACGCTCACTGCCAGGATTATGTGCCATTAATTCCTACACAGAGGGCATTGCTATTGCGAGGCTTATCCCTCATACGGACAAGCCAGAGCTTGAGCTATGTGACTTTTATCCATCTGAAGCGTCTCCCTCGCAGCAACTAAAGGCATTAGTCGATAAACATCAGCTCGATCTGTACAGCTGTGTCAGCTTACTCAACAGGGATGACTATCAACTCTTGATGATGGAGTCTCCTCCAGTACCAAAAGATGAAATGAAACTCGCCTTGCGCTGGCGTATTAAAGATTTGATCGATACCCCTGTTACAGAGGTCACCCTGGATTCTTTCGATGTGCCAGCCCCACGAGGTGCAGAGGACTCAAAATCTGTTTATGCCGTTGTCGCCAGGAATGACGCATTACACAGTCACTGCGAAATTCTAACAAATGCGAATATCAATCTTAAAATCATTGATATCATGGAAATGGCCCAGCGTAATATCGCCAACTTATTACCGGAGAACGGTAGCGGCGTTGCCCTGTTGTCACTCCAGCCCACGAGTGGCCTCATCACCCTAAGCAAAGCAGGTGAGTTGTACCTAAGCCGCCCCATCAATATTACGCTTGAACAAGTTGCGCCAGCTGTGCCTGCCATGGAGGAAACATCAGAGCAAAATGACAATGACCTGTCGAACCTAGAGATTGACCTGGGTTTTGATGTTGATGTTGATGTTGATGTTGACCTGGATATCGAAATGGGTAATACCGCCGCATATGACCATGTAGCGCTGGAATTACAACGTTCTCTTGATTATTACGAAAGCAACTTCCGCCAATCACCCATCAGAAAGCTGTACCTGGCACCCACCTTAAGGGAATTGCCTGGCTTCTCTAAATACATTAAAGATAATCTCAACATTCACGTTGAATTGCTCGACCTCAACGATCTGTTTGAAAGCAAGTCAACCATTCCCCTGGCAACTCAAGCTCACGTCTTTTTCGCCATTGGCGCTGCGTTACACAGGATGGCCGATGAGCCAGGAAATTAATCTCTATCAGCCTGTCAAAAAAAGACGTGAGCTGAGCTTCGGTGGCATTCACGTACTTATTGGATTACTGCTGGTAGTCGTGGGTCATTTTATTTATAGCGGCATCATGTTGGGGCAATATTATTCTCTCAAGTCTCAGGCTGAAGCGATCGAGCAACAGAAGGCTAAAATCATCAAAGATCGTGACGAGATTTCTCATAAATTAACTCAGTATGTAGACGTTGATATCAATGAAGAAATCCACAAGATCGAGCACCTGCTTGCCAATCGAAAAGAGATTCATGAAAAGATTCAGGCGGACATGTTCAGCACTGGGCATGGCTATTCCGGCTACTTCATTGCCTTTGCGCGACAACACATTCCAGGGTTATGGCTGACCGATATCACCATTGGCCGCGCCGGACGCGATCTGCTATTAAGAGGCCAGACCAGTGCTGCTCATCTGGTACCAAAATATCTGGAGAAACTTTCTCAGGAATCTTTACTGACGGGGACGAATTTATCTGATTTCCAGCTCGACCGGCCCATTGAAGATGAACAACACAATCTTCGCTCCGATTACATCGATTTCATGATATCAACAAAAGCGACTCCTGAGGATGTCTTATGAGCATGATAAGACAACTTCAATCCAGGTTTTCCCATCTGGCTGAGCGCCTGGATTCCAGGCCAGCAACTGAGCGTTCACTTATCTTCGTTACCACAAGCCTTGTAATTTTTATACTGGTGTATGTGGCCCTGGTCTCGCCTGTTGAAAAGGCCAATACTACTACCCAAAAAACAATTGAAGTTAAACAGACTGAAATGAAGCTTGCCATTGAGGAACTTCAGACATTGTCCGAGAAGCTACGCGATGCACCCAAAGAGTCAAGACTTATCCACCTGAAAGCACTAAAGAATGAGTTAAAAAATACCGGCGAATTCTCCAAATTAATGAAAGACTTGATTACTCCGCGCGAAATGATTCGATTTGTTGACGGTGTATTGAGTAGTAATAAGAAAATAACCGTGGTACGCGCCAGAAACATGCCTGCGGTACAGTTATGGCCAGCACCAGAAAGAACCTCGGAAGATGAAAAAGATCCCAATAGTCAGCAGCAATCCCCGCCTAAAGATGAATTCACTATCTATAAACATGGCATGTTACTGGAAGTAAAAGGCCACTACCGAGAGCTTGTTTCATTCCTCGCGACACTTGAAAAATTACCATGGAAAATACTTTGGGGTGATGTGAGCCTGTCAAGCAATGATAGCGATGACTCTATTTCCACATTGATGATTTACACCCTGAGCCCCGAGGAATCATGGTTGGGACTATGAATATGAATATGAAAACTAAACTGATATGCAGCCTAATTATGATCTGCCTGGCATACCCATTATCAGTAGGGCATGCCGCTGATCCATTCGATAATCTGCCTGATCCAACCCGTCATCATAAGAAAATAACGAAAAAGGCAGTTAAAAAAATTAAGCAAAGGCCACCACTGATACTGCAATCAACCCTGATTTCCAAAAACAGCAGCCATGCGATTATTAACGGTAAAACTGTGGCGGTTGGGGAGCGAATTGAGGGTGCCACATTGCTGGCCATTAATCCTTTCGAGGTTGTGATTGAGCAACGAGGAAAACAGAAGAGATTACAGCTTCTGACTACGGATGTAGTTAACTAACATGGACCTACAGGCAATGATAACTGGTAAAAAGAGATGGTTGCGTTATGTGATTATTTACATAACAACACAGACATTACTATTAACAGGCTGTGAATCCCTGCCTAAAAAATGGCACGATTCAGTCAATGACAGCATCATTACCACGCTCGAAGAAGCGCGACTCAAGCGTATCCCGGATGAGGTAAGACAGGCGATGCTGCCTGTGATAGCGGCGGACATTCCATCTCATCAACCTGAGCTAATAAAGCCTCGTTTTGACCTGACCGCCAATAAAACTCCGGCGCGCGAAGTATTTATGAGTCTGGTAAAAGGGACACCTTATAGTATGGTGGTACATCCTGATGTCGATGGGGAAATCTCATTACACTTAAAGGATGTATCTATAGACGAAGCCCTTGATTCCCTACAACAGGTTTATGGTTACGCTTATCGCCATGACGACAACCGTTATTACGTACTTGGAAGTGGCATTCAAACCCGTATTTTTTCCATCAATTATCTCGACCTCAACCGTAAAGGACATTCCAATACGCGGGTCTCTTCAGCGGAACTCAATGGCGCAGGCAGTAGCAGTGATAGTGGCAGTGATAGTGGCAGTGCTTCATCAACTGTCTCTCACGGCATCCAGATCAAAACAGATTCTGAAAATGATTTCTGGAAGGAGTTGCAACTGTCACTGCAAACTATCATTGGTGATAAAGAAGAGCGCCGCGTGGTGACGCACCCTCAATCCGGCCTTGTGATCGTGCGTGCCATGCCAAATGAACTTAGCATGGTGGATGATTTCCTCGGCACCACCCAGATGGTGGTTAATCGTCAGGTCATCCTGGAAGCTAAAATAATCGAAGTCGAATTGAATAACTCGTACCAGACCGGCATTAACTGGTCTGGATTAGGCACATCAGGCAACAGTTCGATTCTTGCTAGTCAGATCGGTGGCGGTTCAGTAGTGAATTCCGGTGTCAGCGAAATCGCAGGGTTTGGTGGAAACCTGCAACCAGATGGTAGCTATTCACCTATCGGCTCGGCCAACACATCTGCATTCGGCGGTGTTTTCAGCCTCGCACTCAAGGCACGTAAATTCTCCGCCTTTCTTGAGTTCTTACAAGGCCAGGGAGATGTTCAGGTGCTCTCCAGCCCACGCGTTTCGACGGTCAACAATCAACGCGCCGTCATCAAGGTTGGCGGTGATGAGTTTTTTGTCACTGGCATTACCAGTGCTTCCACCACCAGTGGCTCAACGACAACACAAACTCCTACGGTGGAGTTAACACCTTTTTTCTCCGGTATCGCACTGGATGTTACACCACAAATAGATAAGCTGAACAATATTATTCTGCATATCCATCCTACGGTCAGCAGTGTTACCCAACGCGACAAAACCTTCGTGGTCAGCGGCGAAGCATTTAGCCTGCCACTGGCCATCAGCAATATTCAGGAATCAGACAATGTGGTTCGCGCTGAATCTGGCCAGGTGATTGTCATTGGTGGTCTTATGAAAGAGGCTAGCAGTGCTGAGAACGTCTCCATTCCGTTGCTAGGTGATCTCCCTCTGGTCGGCCAGTTGTTCAAACACCAAAAGTTGACACGCGTTAAAAAAGAACTGGTCATTCTACTCAAACCAACCGTAGTAGAGAGTGATGACGTATGGGGTGAATCGATTCAGGCCTCGCAACGACGTACTGCGGAAATAATGAATAGTCGCGCATCAAAATCGCACTTTAAAGGATCTGAACAGTGATTCGATCAAACCAAAAATTGAGCCTTTACCTGACACTGCTCTTGTTATGCCTGCCAATGCTGACTCATGCCCAGGCCACCGATAATGGAGAAATACAGTCACTACCACTGGACGAAGTTGCAACCCAGCGTAATGCGTTGCAGCCTGGTGAGCTGATCGTGACGCCGTATCCCCTCGACAATGCCAGCAGGGCCGAAAATAATTATCGAAGCGCCATTATATTTACTCAGCTGGGGCAATCTGTGGCAGCCGAAGCACAACTACAACAGGCCCTGTCACAACAGAGTGACCATCTTCCCGCGAGAGAATTACTGGTCTCACTACTGTTAAAACGGCATGCTACACAAGAGGCCATTGCGGCGCTTAATTCAGGCATCGAAATCGCACCGAACCACCCCAGGTTCCCACTTTGGCTATCCCAACTGCATCTCAAACTCGACGCACCTGAACGTGCCCTGCACGTGCTCGAACAAAACCTGGCGCGGTTCGAACAACAACCCGAATACCTGGGAGCACTTGCCAATCTCTATCTATTAAACGAGCGCCTCGCTGAGGCACATCAATATTTCTTTCAGGCCGCGAGACTTGCACCGCAGGATGGACGCTGGCAGTTAGGGGTAGGCATGGCGGCAGAAGCGCTACAGGACTGGGCAGGCGCACATGATGCCTACCGACGCGTACAACAATACAGTTTTATCAATGGTGTCCTGCTGCAATTTGCACAACAGAGGCTAACCGCCATCAACGCCCAATTCTAGTAACAGAATAGTTGATGAACTTCATACCTGACAAGGAAGCACTATCACGACTTAATCAGAAATTATCCAGATATAGGGTAGCTTTACATTCGCCAGACGCGAAACGAACGACCCTTCAATTTCCCTGCGGTTAATTTATTCAGTGCATGATTCGCGGCCTCTCGACTCACGGCCACATAAGCCCAGTTATCAAAAATCTGAATCTTTCCAACCTGCTTGCCAGTGATGCCATTTTCACCAGTGAGTGCGCCGAGAATATCACCTGCCCTCACCTTCTGTTTTTTGCCACCACCAATCTGCAACGTTGCCATCGGCGGCTGATAGGTAGGCTTATCCAGCAAACTCAGTGGCGGCAATGTTTCTACATCAATAGCGTGATTCAGATAGGCCTCAAGCCGCTCGATCTTATATTGCTCTTTTTCGCTATACAAAGTACACGCGATGCCACTACTTCCCGCGCGTCCAGTGCGCCCAACACGGTGAATATGCACCTCTAAATCATTGGCGACGTGGTAGTTGATAACGGCGTCCAGCGCATCGATATCCAGACCTCGAGCGGCGACGTCGGTGGCCACAAGGATCGATACACTCTTATTGGAAAAGCGCACCAGAATTCGATCACGCTCTTTCTGCTCCAGATCACCATGGAGTGCAAGCGCACTAAAACCTAGCGCGTCTAGCGCCTCAGCGACTTCCTGGGTTTCCTTTTTGGTATTGCAAAAGACCAGCGTCGCATCAGGACGATGCTTCAGCAGTAGCAGACGTAGCGCAGTGAACCGTGACGCACCCTCATCGACCTTGTACAGATGCTGCTTAATACTGGCGCTATCATGTGTTGCATCCACCTGGACCACGACCGGCGTGGTCATGATGCGCCGAGCAATGGATTTGATCCCTTCAGGGTAGGTTGCGCTGAATAACAACGTCTGGCGTTGTTTGGGAATACGCTCAACAATCGCATCCAGCGCGGGTTGGAACCCCATATCGAGCATGCGATCCGCCTCATCCAGTACCAACATATTCAGGCTGCCCGGCTTGAGAGTCCCTTTTCGTACATGCTCTTCCACACGCCCCGGCGTCCCCACAACAATGTGCGCGCCATGCTCCATCGAGCCACTCTGGGCGCTAAAGGGCATACCACCACAAAGCGTTAACACCTTAATATTTTGAATGGCACGGGCCAGCCTGCGAATCTCTTTGGCAACCTGGTCGGCCAACTCGCGTGTCGGACAAAGGACCAACGCCTGCACCTGGAAGTGATTCAGGTCAAGTTTTTCCAGAATACCCAGACTAAATGCCGCTGTCTTACCCGAGCCTGTTTTTCCCTGCGCGATCACGTCCTTACCCACCAGGATATGAGGCAGGCTCTGCCCCTGTATCGGGGTCATTTCCAGATAATCAAGTGAAACAAGGTTCTCGATTAGCGCAGGCTGAAGCTTAAGTGATGAAAAGGCTGTTTGGTTGCTGGGTTGGTTCAAGGTCATTGTCCTCTGTTGGTACTGGCCCGAATAGCTGACCAATAAAAAAGGGCAGGACCGCAAGGCCCCACCCTTTTTTGTTCCCATCCCCAGTGGGGCGTGAGAGTGGCCTGCTATGCAGGCCAGTAGCGATACTGAATTAGATCGCTACGATATTTTCAGCCTGAGGGCCTTTCTGACCCTGAGTGACTGTAAATTCAACCTTCTGACCTTCAGCCAGGGTCTTGAAGCCATCGCCAGAGATCGCGCTGAAGTGAGCAAATACATCTGGGCCAGATTCCTGCTCGATGAAGCCAAAACCTTTAGATTCGTTGAACCATTTAACGGTACCGGTAGTTGTAGACATAGTTTTATCCTATTAATTTTTTAGTAATTTCAGCCACCTCAATTGAGAAGGCTATTTGTTGAGAAGTGTTGCTATTACTTATGTAAACAGGACGAAAACTAATACAGGACTTCGAAATGGTGTGCATAAATGTAAGACGAACTTTCAATCTATCGCAATTGTACACCGTATTACCTTATTGTCAACATGTAATATTTACTAGTCTCTCTATATTCACCATGCATGAGCGTACTTATGTTTTGTAATACCAATAATAAGCCAGTATCTTTCGAGATTGGTCGAGATGAAGGAAAAATTGTAGTGGGACATTTATTAGGCATCGCTATCAGAAAGCAGAAGCGTGGCCCCATGCTTGAATTAGCGCACGCTAACGTCACCATGGCGAGTGGTGTTGAACAGGACTTCCGCGGTAAGCCGGGTGACCGACAAATCACCCTGTTAACGCGTGAAGGCTGGCAAGCAGCCTGCGATGAAATCACAGCGGAGCTGCCGTGGCAGGCCCGACGAGCCAACTTATACATAGCGGGCCTGAACCTGCATAAGTCCGCAGGACGGCGACTGCAAATAGGCCAACTGCAACTTTTGATTACTCGCGAAACCGACCCATGCAATCGCATGCAAGAGGTTCACAATGAACTGTTTGAGGCACTGGCAAAGGAGTGGCGTGGCGGTGTCTGCTGCCGAGTCATCCAGGATGGCGTGATTCATGTCGGTGACCGGGTGGAGATGATTGATGCCCCATAACACTATTTCTGCAGCTCAGGTAATTGACGAGACACGTTGCTGGCTCAAACAGATCGTACTGCGCCATAACTTCTGCCCTTTCGCCCATAAACCGTTTCAGCAAGAGACCATACACTACATCGTTTCTGAGGCAAGCGAACCACAGGCTGTCGCAGAAGATTTAATGCAGGCATTGTTGCAATTACGCGACTGCGCTTCAAATTCCGATTCCGGCGCGATGGAAACCACCCTCCTGATCACACCTCACTGCTTTGCCGATTTTGGCGATTACAATGAATTTCTAAATGTCGTGGATTTGCTGATCGAGCAGCTGCACCTCGAGGGCGTCATCCAGGTCGCCAGCTTCCATCCGCGCTATCAGTTCGCCGATCTTGATGCAGATGATGTGCGTAACTACACCAACCGCTCACTCTACCCCATGTTTCATTTGATTCTGGAAGAAAACATCGCACAGGCACGCATCACATACCCTAATGTCGGTAGCATCCCTCAAACCAATATGGATCTATTGGAAAAACAGGGGCTAGCGGAAACGCTTCAACAGCTGAACGCTTGTCGTACAGAAAGCTCCTGACCTGGCGAGTGCTATAAAAATGGATAGTCAGTGTAACCCACCTCATCGCCCCCATAATAGGTCGTCGGGTCCGCTGAGTTTAAGGGTGCATCTTGCTGAAAGCGTGCAACAAGATCGGGATTAGCGAGATACAATTCACCAAAAGAGATCAAATCCGCTTTGTGAGCTTTGAGCGCATCATTCGCCCTTTGTTTGTTGTAGCCTCCATTCGCGATATAAAGCCCCTCGAATTGTGCACGCAAAACAGTCATATCGAACGCTGTGTCGGGATCCACATCAGCCTGTATCGCACCCTCAACCACATGTAGATAGGCTAGTTTGCGCGGGTTCAACTGCTTCACCACATAGCTAAACAACGCCTCTGGGTTTGAGTCACACATATCATTAAAGGGGTTTAAAGGCGACAACCGCACCCCAACGCGATCACTGACCCACACCTCAGTTATTGCATCCAGCACCTCCAGTAAAAAGCGTGTACGATTTTCATATGAACCACCATATTCATCACTACGCTGATTGCTGCCGTCGCGCAAAAACTGATCGATCAAATATCCGTTGGCCGCATGTACTTCGACACCATCAAACCCTGCCTGCAAAGCATTGATCGCTGCCGCTCTATAATCATCAACAATCCCTGCCAACTCTTCGATCTCTAAAGCGCGTGGCTCCACAAAGGGTTGAAGTCCGCTATAAGTGACGGCATCGCCTGCGGGTTTAATCGCCGATGGCGCCACCGGCAGTGCATTATCAACCTGTAAAGACGGATGAGAAATACGCCCCACATGCCACAACTGATTAAAGATACGGCCCCCTTTTTTATGCACGGCAGCGGTAATTTTCTGCCACCCGACCACCTGCTCATCATTATGAATGCCGGGGGTCAGCGGGTAACCAACTCCCTGTGGAGAAATTTGTGTCGCCTCTGTAATGATCAATCCAGCGCTGGCGCGTTGCGCGTAATAGATCGCATTCATCGCCTGCGGTACGTTTTTATCCGTTGCACGATTGCGTGTTAATGGGGCCATTACCAAACGATTTGGCAACGCATAGGGACCCAGTTTCAGCGGCGTAAAAAGATCGATGTCAGACATTTCGCTTACCCCTTTTAGTTTGTGCTGATTAACTCATTGAGGCCAAGCATAAAGCAGACATCGTCGTGTGTATATTATCGGCATTTTCAAATTTGAGTGTCTGCTATCGGGTTATAAGATGAATCAGGCAGCGGAATTTAAAACGGTACCGGCGCAGTGATTTCAATGCGCCTGCCGGTCGTGGGATGATCAAAACAGAGCTTTTCAGCATGGAGTAACAGCCGCTCAAGCGGCTCACCGTAGAGCTCATCACCCATAATCGGCGCATTAAGACCCGCCAGGTGGGCGGCGTGTAGGCGCAGCTGGTGGGTACGCCCGGTGTGTGGATAGAAGTAGACGCGCGTCGTATTCTCACCACGCGCAATTACCTGCCAGCGTGTGATGGCTGGTTTGCCATGCGTATAGCAGACTATCTGGCGCGGCCGATCGTCAAGATCCACCCGTAACGGCAGTTCGATAATGCCGTTATCCATCGCGCTACCGCGCTCATTGAACGCGCTATTCACATCATCTACCGGCAACCGTTTAGACAACACCGCCACATAACGTTTTTCAATGGAGCGCTGTAGAAACTGGCGCTGCAACGCCTTGTGTATCACGCGCTGCTTCGCAACCAACAACAGGCCGGAGGTGGACATATCAAGACGGTGCACCAACAATAGGCCAGCGGCATCAGGATAGCGATATTGTAAGCGCGTCTGCACTGAATCAGTAATCTCTTTGCCCGGCACGGAGAGCAATCCACTCGGCTTGTTGACCACGAGTAGATCGTCGTCTTCATAGACGACTTCAGGTGCAGTGGCATCATTAAAATTGTGGCCCGTCAGCTGCCGCGACTGCACCTCGACCCCTTTCAGCATAAAGGGCAATATAGGATTACATTTGCCTCTGCACGCAGGGTAATAGTGGCCATGATGACGCACTCCCTCTGTAGGTGGAGCGCCCCACCAGAACTCGGCCAGGGCCAACGGCATCAAGCCGTGTCGGTGTGCATATTGAATAAGCTTCGGTGCCGCACAATCTCCGGTACCACCCGGCGGAAGTCCTTCGGTAAAAAAATCGGTAATCGTCGCTTGCTCACCCAACCGATTAGTCATGTAATAGGCCTTAAAGAGCTGGCGATGTAATCTGTTCGATAGCCTTGCTCGCGTTCGCTTAAGCTCGGCAATCTGTTGCTCAATCAGCCCCGATTTTTCCTCAACGACGGCGAGCCTTTCACGCCAGTCGGCCTGCAATGCGCGCAGTTCACGTTTATCCTGCTGACTCTCGAAAGAGAGCCTGACCAGCAATGCTTCATCAGTCGCCGACTGGTTTAACTGCTGACGCTGTTCACGTCGTGATCGCTTACGATGCCGATGAACTAGCGTCAGCGCAGCCAGCTCAGCATCCCGCTGTTGCTGCAATCGTTCAAGCTCAACATGTAATCTTCCTAGCGCTGCGCTATTTTGCAACGCCGATATCTGCCCTTCATACACTTTGAGTTGTGCTTCACCGGCCGGTAAAAAGTCATTTACTGCCTGCTGATCAAACAGTGGCGGCACAAAGCCAGGCACCCGACAGTTTCCGCCGAGCATGCCGGAAAATGCAGCGAGATAACCGAGCTGATCATTGGCACCTCTCACCACCAGCACACCAAACATCTTGCCACCGTCGGGCGCATCGAAGTTATGCTGCCACGCCTGTCTGTTTTTCAGCCGCTGCTGTAACGCTAACGCAGCCTGTTTAGCAACAGGGTGCGGCGCATTACTAAAGGGACTTGGGAACCCCTGTGGCAGATCAACACTTTGCGCAGCAGCAGGGGAAGAAAAATAGATTATGTCGCTCATATTCAGAAGATCGTGATTTCAGCCGGTGATTCTAACACGCCCTTAACCCCGATCTCAGCTAACCTCAATTTCAGCTAATCCCGATCACAGCGCGATCAAACTGTTTCACATCCGCCAACGACAATTCAGGTAGAATTCAACAAGCCGTCGTATATTCAGATAATTCAAAAAACAGGAGCTAAATCAGACAGCGCGCCTTTCTTCAAAGCGATTCATACTGCTGCTAGTCGCCATGTTCATCTCTGGCTGCGCGGCCATACAGTCAAGCCGTGACATAGTCAAAGGAGTCAACTTTGAGCGCATCGATTCTAATGCGGCATCAATCTCCCATCTCTATCTCCATCGAACACCTGAAGGGATGGACTTGCATGGCGAATTGAAACGCAAGTTAGCGGGCCGTGGTGCAATACCGGGGCATCTGCATGTCACACTGATCGACCCCCAGGGTCAGATGCTGAAGGAAGCGGACATCGACTACAAACGCCACAATGCGCAATCAAATCACGCTCACTTTTCGATTCCACTCCCGATGACACTCGAGACTGGCAGCTCGATACGCATTACCCACATGGCCTCTGAACGTAACGACCTCGGCGATCATCCACAGTGGATAGATCCCTCTGCCCATTAGGAGATACCACGATCAAAAATAGCGCCGCTTGTTTTATCCCTCAACCTGCAGAAATCGCCTCTCCCACGCAAGCACGTGGCGATAGCTTCGGGGATTGTCGGCCTATGGATTAAAGCCCCGATCACGCGTATCATTCAATTTTTCGTGGGCGTTGCAGCTCAGATATAAATCAAAGCGTTACCCTCCAGATAGAGGCAACATAGAGAGAGTTATGGCAGGCACAGAATTATTTGGCGACGAAGAGCGCAAAGAGGTCGCAGATGTGATGGAGACAGGCATCTTCATCCGTTACAACCAGGATGACGCGCGCAATGGACACTGGAAGGCGAAGACCTTCGAAAAAGAGTTCGCCGACTATCACAAGGTAAAATACACTCACATGTGCGCCAGCGGCACGGCAGCAGATGCGATTTCTCTCGCGGCCTGTGGTGTCGGTGCTGGCGAAGAGGTGATTGTCTCACCGTTCTCGTTTATCGCCCCCGTCGAAGCGGTGTTAGCGGCGGGCGCGATTCCGGTCTTTGCCGACATCGATGAAACACTGTGCCTCTCCCCTGAAGGAATCGAGGCGGCGATCACGCCGAAAACCAAAGCGGTATTATTGGTGCATGTGTTTGGCGCGATGGCGCGCACGCAGGAGATTGCCGACCTCTGCGCTGCAAAGGGCATTATTTTAATCGAAGACGCGGCACCGGCACTCGGCGCCTCGCAAAACGGTAAACTCGCCGGCACCTTTGGCAAGGTCGGCTGTTACTCATTTGATTTCTACAAGATCATCACCGCCGGTGAAGGGGGCGCGATGATCACCAACGATGAAGCGGCCTACAACACCGCTCACATGTTTGGCGATCACGGCCACGACCATATCGGTGATAATCGTGGCATGGAAGAACACCCCATCCTCGGCTTCAATTATCGCGTCAGTGAACTGCATGCTGCGGTTGGACTGGCGCAGTTCAGAAAGCTCGACACGATTATTGCTGCACTGCGTAAAAACAAAACCATCGTCAAAGATGGCCTGAAGACAATCCCGGAGCTGACCTTCCGCCGCATCGACGATGAACCCAATGAGTCGGCCACTTTTCTGTCATTCTTTCTCAAGGACAAGACGACTACCGAGCATGTAAAGGCAGCGCTTGATGCCGCCGGTATCGGAACCGCCTATTGGGTTAAAAACAAATACCACTATATCCATAATTGGGATCATCTTAAAGAGATGAAGGTTGCAGCTAAGATGCCGGTATCGATGCTGGAAAACGCGCCTGACTATCGTGATATCAGACTGCCAGTCTCAGAGGCCATCATGGAACGTCTGTTGATGCTGGAGATCAAGGTCAAATGGACCAACGAAGAGGTGACTACGCTACGTGATAATTTAGCCACCACTATCCGCAACGCGCTTAAATAAATTATAAGATATAGATCATGACCGCATTCAGAAATTTTTGTAGTGTTAACAATTTTGTCTTTGGTAAAGGCAGTTTCAATGAGCTCGGCACCATCATTGAGAAGCGCCGTGTCGAAACGCCATCGTTCTTTGTCTATCTCGTTGATGAAGTCTTCAAAGGTAAGGTACTCGAACAGCGCATTCCGTTAAGTGGCGACGACTTCATCATCTGGCTCGGCACCCAGGATGAACCGAAGACTAGCAAGGTCGATGAACTGACCCAGCAGATTCTAAATGATTATGAGGAACTGCCAGCCGGCGTAATCGGTATTGGTGGTGGCATCATGATGGATTATGCCAAGGCGATCTCGCTGACACTGACCAATCCCGGCCCATCAGAAACCTACCAGGGACTGGACCTGATCAAAAACAAGGGTGTGTGGAGTGCCTGTATCCCAACCATCGCCGGTACCGGTGCCGAGGTCTCGATGACCGCGGTACTGAGTGGCCCCGAAAAGAAACTCGGTATCAAGTGTGACTACACGGTGGCAAACCAGATCATCCTCGATCCTGAATTGTGCGAAGGTGTGCCCGCGCCACAACGTTTTTACACCGGCATGGATTCCTACATCCATGCAGTTGAGGCGCTGACCGGCCACTGTCGCAACACCTTTGGCGACGCCTATGGCGAGAAGTCGCTCGAGATGTGCCAGGATGTCTTCCTCAATTACGAAAACATCTATCACCCCGAGGCCGATGAGAAGTTGATGGTCGCCTCTTATCTCGGCGGCCTGAGCCTCACCTATTCACAGGTCGGTGTCTGCCATGCCCTCTCTTACGGACTGGCGCATGTGCTCGGCACCCATCACGGCATCGCCAACTGCATCTGCTTCAATCATCTTGAAGACTTCTACGGCGAATATGTGGGTGAATTCCACAAGATGCTCGAGCTGCATAACATCGAACTGCCGCAGGGCATCACCAAAGACCTGCCACGTGAGAAACTGACCGAGATGGCCAACGTCGCCTATGCGCTCGACCACATGTGGCTTCACGCCCTGGGGGATGACTGGCAACAGAAGATCGATATCGAAATGCTCGAAGCGCTCTTTGCGCGTCTATGATCAAATTACCATCAGGAAAATGATCCTTCGTGTAAATTGTGGCGTTGAGATCGGCATTTAATAGAGATCACAAAACCGCATCAAGGATGATCAAGCCGGTGACTGTGACATAGCATCGAGTCTGAATTTAAGAGATGCTTTAGTTAGCGGTGCGATTGTCACCTTCGCCCCCTCTTTATTAGTCCAACAACACGTCAAACCATTGATTTAAAAAACCTTTTCCATCAAAAAATTAGCGATACTACATTTATTTACATCGTAACACCATAGTGCTACTATTTTTCCTATCGTGTTATTGCGTTCTGCCGCTAAAAAACAGAGCATACATTCAATTGAGGAAATGACATTGGCTAATGATAGCCCCACCTTGCGCACCACGTTTATAGTAGTAGCAGCGATTTCAGGCTTATGCGCACTCTCGTCGAGCGCCGGTGCTAATGATGCCTATGAAATTGAGATCAGTGGTGTCGTCGAAATCGAAGCGACGGGCGGACGCACGACAGATGGCGCGGCCAACAGCGATATCTCTGTGGCCACGATCGAGATCGGCATCGATACCACCATCACTGATAACGTTTCAGCCCATCTTCTGCTGCTGCATGAAGAAAATGACACCGACCTGGAGATCGATGAAGGCACCATTACCCTTTCTGAACTCGGCAGCTTGCCGATCGCAATCTCCGCAGGCCAGATGTACGTCCCTTTTGGACACTTTGAAAGTCACATGATTTCAGACCCGCTGACCCTTGAATTAGGCGAAACGCGCGAGAGCGTGGTTCAATTTGGTGCAGTAGCCGACAATATCCACGCTGCCATCTATACCTTTAAGGGAGCAACGCGTCAGGCGAATGATAGCGACCGGGTTAAAAGCATTGGAGCCAACATCGGGTTTACCATTGAAAATAACGGTTTCAATCTTGATAGCGGTATCAGCTATCTCAGCAACATGGCCGAGACCGATACCATCGAAGGGATTATCAGCAACTCAACGACACTCACTGACACCCCCGCGGGTATCGGTTTGCACGCGATCGTGCGCCGCGGACCGCTCACGATGATCGCCGAATATACTGGTGCCAATGACAGTTTTGATACTGCCGATCTGGCATTCAATGGTAACGGGGCTAAACCTGGTGCATACAACATCGAAGCGGGATTTGAGCTATCGATGTTTGGTAAAGAGGCCACTTTGGCACTGGCAGCCCAGGGGAGCCGTGATGCTCAGGTACTGAGCTTGCCTGAGTCTCGCCTCCTCGGCAGTATCAATGTCGCGCTGCGCGAACAGACCTCGCTCGGCTTCGAATGGGCCAAAAGCGATGATTATGGTACAAACGAAGGTGGCACAGGACGCGCTACCAACATGTACACTGCACAGATTGCGGTCGAATTTTAATCCAGTTAACACCAATATGAGATCACGACAATGAAAAAAAATAGCATCAGCCTTCTAAGTGGCGCAGCACTGCTAGCGGTCAGCATGAGTGCATCGGCCCACTTTCAGATGATCATCCCATCCGATGATATGGTTAAGCAAAATGAGAAACGCACCTTGAATCTGGACCTGATGTTTTGGCACCCATTTGAAGGCGGTGGCATGCACATGGTCAAACCGGTGCAGTTTGGTGTGATGGCGGGTGGCAAAAAACGCGATTTGTTGGATACCATCAAGGCACACAAGTTCACTGATATTAACGGTGAAAAGTTTGATGGCTATCGGGTTAATTACAAACTCAAACGTCCGGGTGATAACACCTTTTACATCGAGCCACAGCCGTACTGGGAACCCGCTGAAGAGTCATTCATCATCCATTACACTAAGGTGATCGTGAACTCATTTGGTCTCGAAGAAGGCTGGGATTCACCTGTCGGCCTGAAGACCGAAATCACCCCACTGACCCGTCCCTACGGACTCTATAGCGGCAATGTCTTCCAGGGCATCGTTACCGTCAACGGTAAACCGGTGCCATTCAGTGAAGTAGAGGTTGAGTATTTCAACCGGGATGGCAAGCTCAAGGCCGAAGCGGACCCGATGATCACTCAGGTGGTTAAGGCCGATGCGAATGGTGTGTTTACTTATGCGATGCCAAAAGCAGGCTGGTGGGGCTTTGCCGCACTCAACGAAGATGAAAATACGATGAAACACGAAGGCACAGAATACCCGGTTGAGATCGGTGCGGTATTGTGGGTCAAGACACACGACATGAAGTAGGCCGCTTTTCTCTGGTGGCGTTTAACATGACTCAGAATAAAAGCATGCCAAAGACCATTTGCGCGCTATCTGTTAATCGTGCGAATGGCCATGATGATGCCCTTCATCTGAATGCGCATGACTATGATCTCCTGATCCGGCCGGCATCGCTTCACCCGTGGTCGTCATCGTGAGCTTGCCATGTTTGACGCCGCGCACACTCACTAGCTTGTCAGCCAGTGCCTGCAGTAATTGCGCCTTACCTTTTAACACCAGCACTTCAAGGCAGTTATTATGATCGAGATGGACATGCAGCACCGAGCAGATCTCACCGGTAAAGGAGTGCTGCAGATGAGTCAGTCTGGAAGAGAGCTCCCGGGTGTGATGATCGTAGACCATCGTAAAGGTACCCACCGTCTCAGCGTCCTCCTCCCACTCCTGCTCCACCATGTGGTCACGAATCAGGTCACGGATCGCCTCAGAACGGTTTTTATACCCCTTGCGGGCGATCAGTTCATCAAACTTATCCAGCAGACTATTATCGATAGAGACGCCAAACCTTACCAACTCAGACATATCAATTACCTCTAAATGCTATATCTCGGCACCCACCAGACAACATCGCTACATCGATTGACTTCAGGGTGCCACATATTTAATATTTGTACCACGAAATCGGAGCGCAGTCAGTGAGAGCATATCATATTAAAAATAAAGAAATTATTCCCAGCAGCTGCCGCTCAAACCGAGGGTTCCTGGCAACAATAACGACAATTTTGCTACTCATCACCCCGCCTGCCTTTGCTCATAAACTCAATATGTTCGCCTATGTGGAGGGCAATGAGATCTTTGTTGAAGGCTATTTTACCGACGGCAAAAAGGCCAAAAACAGCGAAATAATCGTCTTTGACGCATCGAACAGTGAGCTGTTGCGCGGCATCTCAGATGCCGATGGCCAGTTCAGTTTTGCGATTCCACAGCAGAGTGATATGCGCATCACCGTCAATGCCGGCATGGGGCATCAGACCGAATATTCACTGCTGAAGAATGAATTGCATGAGGAAGTCGAAGACCCTTCAAGCGAGCCCACTACGACAGCCACTGTTGCAGACGAAAACAGCACTCAGTCAGCCGATGGGCCATTAACCCCCATCACTGCGGTCAGCCTCGATAATAGTGCGCTTCGCACCGAAGTTGAACGCGCCGTCGGCAAGGCGATCAAACCACTGATGCGGGAACTCTCCGCCATGCGTGCCGAAAAATCCCTTGCCGATATCATCGGTGGCATTGGCTTCATCTTTGGCCTGTTCGGCATCGCGATGTACTTCAAGGTACGCAAGACGTCGTGATTTCCAGCGAAATTAGCAGGCAGACTATGAGATGGCTCAACCTTGCTCGTAATACGTCGATACCATTTGTAACACCCCAAACCACATTGAGACCCACACAACATGCATATCTCTGACGGGATTCTATCAGCGCCAGTACTCACCGCCGGTTTTATCGGTACCGTTGCGGTCGCCGCCTACACGCTGCGTAAACTGGATCTCGACGATATCCCCAAGGTTTCAGTCATTACCTCGGTCTTTTTTGTGGCGTCTCTGATTCATGTCCCGATCGGTCCTAGCAGCGTTCACCTGATTCTTAACGGGCTTGTTGGAGTCGTGCTGGGGGTGCGCGCCTTTCCGGCGATCTTGCTTGGTATCATTCTACAGACCATTCTGTTTGGCCATGGCGGCGTCACCGTGATCGGCGTTAACACCATGATGCTGGGTGGTGGCGGACTAATCGCCTATGCCGTGTGGCAACTGCGCCATCATTTTAATATCAAGAAAAAAGAGATGATCTTTGGCGGACTGGCCGGGGCAACCGGTATCTTCAGCTCAGGTATCGTACTGGCACTGTCACTGGTAACGACCGGTGAAGAGTTCATCGCCACCGCAGGCTATACACTGGTCGCCCACATCCCGGTGATGATTATCGAGGCACTCGTCGTCGGTGCCTGCGCCGCCTTTCTGGTTAAAGTCAAACCCGACGCACTGGCTGGACAGCTCCCCCCCATTCCGCTGACCACTCCCGCAGCAGAACCGATTAAAGAAGCGCCACAAGCGACAGATGAGGAAACACCCAAATGAAGCATCGCTGTATGATGCCACATCACAACCGCTACGGATGTCGCTGCAATGCCTCTTGATATTGATCGCTTTGCCAAACTCGCGTCACCACTGCAACGCTGGGATCCACGCGTCAAGCTCTTCACGCTCGGCATTTTTGTCTTCAGTGTCGCGCTGCTTAAGACACTGCCTGTCGCGATCCTCGCATTTTTCCTCGCCGTCTGCATCCTGCGACTGAGCAGCCTCCCTTATGACTTTGTCGCCAGCAGCGTCAAGTGGATCATCTTTTTTCTGCTGCCCTTCTTCATCATTATGCCGCTGAGTTATCCGGGTGAAACCGCCTTTAAAGTGATCGGACTAGGATTCGCGTGGGAAGGACTACAGATCGCAACACTCATATTTATCAAGGCAGTTGCGATCATATTGACCACTTTTTCGATGTTTGGCACGGCACGCTTTGATGTCTCGATGATCGCACTGCAACATCTGAAATGTCCGAAGATCCTGGTACAGATGCTGCTATTCACTTATCGCTACACCTTTGTCTTCATAGAAGAGATGCGCCGTATGCAGATTGCGATGCGCGCCAGAGGTTTTGTGATGAAGACGGATATGAAGACGATGCATGTGATGGGCAACTTTGTTGGCACACTGCTAGTACGCAGCTTTGAACGCTCTGAACGTGTCTATAAGGCGATGTTATCCAAAGGCTATCAGGGCGAGCTGCACAGCATGGTCAGGTTCCAGTCTGAACGACAGGACTACATCAAGTCCGCTCTGATACTCACAGCAGCCAGCCTCATTCTGGCGCTGGACTTTTCCGGACTCTTCTTACCGGCCAAACAGGCCTGGTTTTAATTCGCACTTCAGGAGTGCCTTGTGTCAAATAACGAATCTAACAAAAGCGCCATCGAAACCAGCCAGGTCTTCTTCACCTACCCGGATGGTCATGCGGTACTGAAAAGTGTTACCTGCAACATTAAACATGGTGAAAAGGTAGCCTTGATCGGCCCCAATGGCGCGGGAAAATCGACCTTCATGAGCCTGCTTAATGGCGTATCACTGCCAACCAATGGGCAGGTCCATATCAACGGCACACGTGTCGAAAAAGAGACGTTGGTCGAGATCCGCCGCCAGGTCGGCATCGTCTTTCAGGACCCCGACGATCAACTCTTCTGCCCCACGGTCTATGATGATGTCGCCTTTGGCCCACTCAATCTCGGATTGCCGCACGACGAAGTCGAGAAACGAGTCAAAGAATCACTGGCACTGGTAGGACTGGACGGTTTCGACGAGCGCTCCTCGTTCCACTTGTCCTTTGGGGAACGCAAACGCCTGGCACTTGCCACAGTACTGTCGTACCGGCCCGAGATCCTGGTATTTGATGAACCCTCTACCAACATGGATCCATTGAATCGCCGCAAGCTCATCAACTGGCTCAAAGAGTCCGATAAGACCATCCTGCTCTGCACCCACGATCTGGATATCGCGCTAGAGGTGTGCGACCGCTGTATTTTACTCACCGATGGTGAGATCGTCGCCGACGATGCGGCATCGACGATCCTCTATGACCGCCAACTGCTGGAAGCCAACAACCTCGAGCTACCACTGGCATTGATGACGCACGAGCTGCTCAATGACATCCTGAAACATAAAGATGACATGGATGAGGATCACCGCTTCATCATCGGTAATTTTCTGCATGCACACCGTCACGCCCATAGCGCTGATGGTGAGATCCATTTTCACGTCCACGCGCATGATGATCACACCCATACTCATGACCATCCGCCACACAGTCACGACCACGACCACGACCACGACCACGACCACGACCACGACCATCATGATGCAGGCTCACACCAGCATCAACACACAGAATCAGAAAAAAGCTAAATAAGCGTCACGGGGGAATCCGTAGCGTCTCTTAAAAGATAAAATCGAAAGGGAATTCGTCGTCCAGGAATTTGGTAGCGGGGGTAGGATTTGAACCTACGACCTTCGGGTTATGAGCCCGACGAGCTACCAAGCTGCTCCACCCCGCACCTGCATTTACGACGAGGTGAAGGAAAAACAGGAATAAACTTAAAAAAAATAATCATTTACGAGGGTGACGCCATTACAAATGGATCCGCATGAATATTCTTCAATGATGCTCCCACTAAAAAAGCCTTCCTTTTGGTGTTATTTACCATCTCAGGGTTCCCACAGAGAAAAACCTGCCACTTCGCCAACGATGGCTGCTGTGCAAATGCAATATCATTTGGAAAACCCAATGACATCCCCGCTGGCAAATCACCCTCTGCTACGTCTGAGAGACATGGAAAATAACTGACATTCTCATGAGTCTCGACAAGCTGACGCAGCTCATCGACATAATAGAGATTCTCAGGCTTCATTGCACCATGGCAAACGATAATTGGCCGATCATAACCACGACCCAGGGCATCACGTACAATCCCCCACAGCGGCGCTAGACCTGAACCAGTGCCAACAGCAAGTAACCCATCCCCATTGGTCTCATGATAAAAACATTCGCCCATTGGGCCGGTGATTGTGAGCCGATCACCTGTCTGAACATCGTCACATAACCAGTTACTCACCACCCCGCCAGGGACACGTTTGATATGCAATTCAAGCATTTCATCCACATCCGGCACTGAGGCCAGTGAATAACTTCGGATCAAGTCGCCCTTGAAGATATTGATGAACTGTCCGGCGCGATACTCAAAGGATTCGCTACATTTCAGACGCAGGCGCAAAATCTCATCATTAAGAAATGAACGTTCTACCACCTCCATCTGATACTTGTGATTGTGAGCATCATCAAGCAAGGCAACCTCAAGATCTTCATCTGGCCTGCAGACACAGGCCTTAAAATAGCCCAGTGATTTCTGAGTCTCCTTGAGGTCATCCTGAGAACCAGGTGGTGGCGTGCCTTTAATCGCTTGCATGGTACAGGCCTGACATGCGCCACTCTCACATGAATACGGTACGCGGATCTCATTTCTCAACAGACACCGCAACACCGACTCATCGTCCAGCCGTTCATATGAGCGACCTTGATAGACGACTTTTGACATAATAATTTCCCTTAACTTTGCAGGATTATTACTTACCTAACACATCGTTACGCGTGCTTTCTGCAATGGCCGCAGCTTCACCGATTAGATCATCCGGCACACCTAGCTCCTGTAATGTTGCACCAAGGTGTTCCATCACGGCATCGAAATGGGAGTCATTCAAACCACGCTCAACCAGGTGGGCGTGTCCTTTACGCATGTCCTCACCGGTGTAATTATTTGGACCGCCCATCACCATTGTCAGAAAGGCCTTCTGCTTGGCGGCCTGCTTATCCATATCGACATCACTAAAAAAACCACTGATTCGATCATCAGCAAGCACTTTGCGATAAAAAAGATCAACTGCTGCATTTACCGCCGCTTCACCACCAATTTTTTCATAAAGACTTTGACTCATAATCTTGATCCTTCTAATTAATTGATGTTGCACCTTGAACGATACCGCTGCGCCATCAATGTAATTGCATCCTATATACACCTTCTAGTGTAGTTAGTTGTATCACAGATAAAACTTATAAATCAACATTAACTCTGGCGATCGGTCACCAGCAGGCCAAATGTAGCGCAATCACGATCTAGAGTTACAAAGGTTATAGATTACAAAAAAAAAGGGCGCCGATTATGGCACCCAATATCGAGGGAGGGAGAAAAGTAAAAAAGCAGATGCTTCTTTACTCTTTTCACTTACATACAAAGCACCAAGCATGCCAAGAACAATATCAAAAGAAAAAACAATAACTTAATAATTCACATTTTCATACGGCGCCAAAATTAGCAATAGAATGTGTGCTAAATGAGCAGATACTTAAGGATTTGCGTCAAATTCCCCTCTCCATTGGCAACAAAATGACGATAAATCTTATGCAGTAAATCAGCTAAGAGGACATCATGAAAATATTTGTGAAATTGCTAATGGCACTGGTCGTTCTGGCAGTGATCGCCCCGTTCTACCTCAAAGACAAACAGGGAATGTCCCTGATGTCTGTTAACAATATCAAAATGCCCAATCTCAGTATGCCCAAAATCCCTCAGGAGATGCAGTCGGCTGTCACTGGGATGACATCTCAAGCGCCTGTATCACCAGAAGCGCTAGACGCCTCACAAACAAAACAACAAATTAAGATTCACAAGTGGAAAGACGAAAATGGGGTCTGGCACTTTTCCAGCACTGATGATTCAGCCAGCGGAATCAAGAGCAAAGTCATCTTGCTTGAACCAGCTAAAAACACATTCGTCGCCACACCACCAAAACAGCCCGTGAAAGAGGACGTAGACCCAACAGATCCCACTAACATTACACCAAGTCCCCTGCTGCCTTTCACCCATGGCAAGGTCGCGATGGATCAGGCAAAACAGGTGAAGGCACTGCTAGAACAACGTCAGAAACTCCAACAACAGATGACACCATAGTAGTGATCTAATTTTACTGACAATGGCACTTGCATGACCAGAGATGAGTTGCTCTAATCAACCATGACCAAATAACAGGTGCTCAAGGCGCTGCTCTGCAATCATAATGGCGTCATGTTTCTATTCAAAAAAATAATTGCCGCACTGCTCGCACCACTGCCTTTGTGTATTCTGGCGATGCTACTAGGGCTGTGGCTACTGTGCTACACAAAAAGAGCGCGAAGCGGAAAGCTTTTGATCGTTGTCGGCGTCGTTACATTGACCTTATTCAGCCTGACACCAGTCAGTAACGCCCTGCTCGCCTCACTCGAAAACCAGTATCCAGGCTATCTCCATCACCCATCAGAAAACACACGCCAGATAAAACATATTGTGGTACTTGGCGGCGGACACATCTCCGATCCAGCGGTGCCAGTGACAAGCCAGATAAATGCGACCACATTGGCCCGCCTCACCGAAGGTGTCAGATTACACAGGGTAACAGCCAACAGCAGGCTAATCCTCTCCGGTGGCAATGTCTTTGATGACAAACCCGAAGCCGAAACGATGCAGACCATTGCCAGGTTAATGAGTATCGATGACAGCGCCATGATGCTCGATACCCACTCGCTGGACACTAAAGACCAGGTGCTCAACATCAAGACTATGGTAGGTCGCGATGACTTTATCCTGGTGACCTCAGCATCTCACATGCCGCGCGCTATGGCCCTGTTCAACAAGCAGGGTATGTCACCCATTGCAGCACCCACCAACCATGCCGTCAGGCAGAAAGATGTATTGAGCCCTGACGATTTTTTCCCCAACGCCCATGCACTACGAAAATCAGAAAAGATGATTCATGAATATCTGGGAATCCTTTGGGCACAACTAAGCGGCCAGATTTGAACAAACCAGCCACCATCAATACTACCCCCCTCTACCTCGTCATCGACCAGGGAGGCCATGCCAGCCGCGCCTTTATCTTTAATGCGCAAGGGCAAGAGCTGTCACGCGGCACAGCGCCGATTGAAGCACAGATAAGCGTGGATGATCGCGTTGAATATGAAGCTGAGACACTGCTGCAATCCATTCAGACTGCGATTCATGAAGCCGTTTCAGCACCTAACATCAAACTGACAGAGATCGTCGCGGCAGGCATGGCAACACAACGTTCCAACGTCGTCTGCTGGGACAAAACCTGCGGCAAGCCTCTATCTCCCATCATCAGCTGGCAGGATCGACGTGCCGCTGACTGGATCGAAAAATTCCAGCCCAATGCAGCTCAGATACATCAATCGACCGGTCTTTTCTTATCACCCCACTATGGCGTCGGCAAACTCCAGTGGTGCATTAATAACCTGTCAGCAGTCCACGAAGCCCATCAACAACAACGCCTCTGCTGGGGACCGATGAGCAGTTTTTTGCTGCACCAACTGCTGGATGAGCAACCGTATCTGGTTGATCGCGTCAACGCATCGCGCACGCTACTGTTGAACATCAACACGCTCGAATGGGACCGCTCATTGGCACAACTGTTTAAGCTACCTCACAATCCGCTACCGCGTTGCGTTCCAAACCATTACCCATTTGGCACACTAACGATTGCAGGCCACGCTGTTCCGATGACAACGGTGATAGGTGATCAGTCCGCGTCACTATTTGCATGGCAACAGCTACAGCATGACGCCCTCTACATCAACATCGGCACGGGCGCTTTTATTCAACGTGTGACTGGTGATGATTGCGTTATCGTGCCGCAACTACTGACCAGCCTGTTGCAACAACAAAATGGGAATTCAAATTCAGCTTACGCATTAGAGGGCACCGTCAACGGCGCAGGTAGCGCACTCAGCTGGATCGAGCAGCGCCTGCAGCCCGACAGGCTTTATCAGAAACTGCCACAATGGCTGGAAAACAACGACCTTTCTATACTGTTTCTTAACGGCGTCTCCGGCATTGGCTCTCCTTATTGGCAAGCGGACTTCGAGTCGAAGTTTATTGGTGCGGGAAGTGTCGAACAACAGATCACCGCCGTCATCGAGAGCATCGCCTTTCTGTTACAGCTCAATATTGAGCAACTACAACATCACCGACCGGGGGCAAAAAAGATATTAATCAGCGGCGGTCTGGCGCAACTCGATGGGCTCTGTCAACGCATTGCAGATCTCAGCGGCCTAATCGTTCACCGCATGGCCGAGTGTGAAGCAACTGCCAGCGGGCTTGCCTGGCTGTTGGTGCACTCACAACCAGCAACGATAGAATCAACATGGCATCGTCACGACCAGCAACAGATCCAGCCACAGGAGAATCCAATGCTCATAAAACGCTATCAACGCTGGCACATAGCGATGGATGAGGCCACCGACTCATGATAGATTTAACGTACGACTTTGATACAAGATTAAATCATGAACATACCTGAACTCGTTGCCCATCGCGGCCATGCTGAGTACTATCCGGAAAACACCCTGCCCGCGATCGAGTCGGCACTTAAGGCGGGGGCCTGTTACGTAGAGGTCGATATTCAGTTGACGGCCGATGGCATCCCAGTGCTGTTTCATGATGATGATATGCAGCGTATTACTGGCCAGTCACAACGCATTACACAACTCAACGCAGACCAGTTATCTCATTATTCAGCCTGCGAAGCACAACGTTTTGGATCAAAATTCTCCGGCACACCCATCCCAGCCCTGGCTGATCTACTCACCCTGCTGCGTGCCTGGCCCACTCGCCGGGCCTTTATTGAGATCAAAGAAGAGAGCACTAAGATCTTTGGTACCGAATTTGTCGCCGGAAAAATCATGCAGCAACTGACACCCCTTGGCTCGCAGTGCATACCGATCTCATATGAGGTCGCGGCACTTGAAGCAGCGCGTGCTTTAGGTGCAGAGGCCATCGGTTGGGTCGCGGCCAGATGGGATGAGGCGTCGCACCAGACGGCAGACCAACTCGCGCCGGACTACCTCTTCACCAACCATACCCGGCTACCCGATAATCCTGATGATATCTGGCGCGGTCCGTGGCGATGGGCGTTGTATGAAGTGACCGATCCGGCGTTAGCGCTCACCCTCGCAGCAAAGGGGATAGCGATGATCGAGACGATGGCGATTGAGTCAATGCTGGCCCATCCGACACTAAGAGAAAGGGCCTGTGTTGGCTCATAAATATTATGATGTCATCGTCATCGGTGGCGGCATTCACGGCACAGGCGTCGCGCAAGCGGCCGCGGCGGCCGGTCATTCGGTGTTAGTGCTGGAACAGGCCACGCTCGCCAGCGGCACCTCAAGCCGCTCCAGCAAGCTGATCCACGGCGGCCTGCGCTACCTTGAAGGGATGCACTTTTCACTGGTACGTGAATGCCTGTGCGAACGGGCGCTGCTGCTAAAAAACGCCCCCTCACTGGTCAAGCTACAACCGTTTCATATCCCGGTCTACAAAGATACCAGCCGTCGTCCATGGCTCATCAGAAGCGGCCTCACGCTCTACGCCCTGCTGGGTGGATTTAGCCGGACAAGCCTCTTTCGCACGCTCAAGCGGCAAGCATGGAACGACCTCGATGGTCTCGACACCATCGGGCTGGAAGCGGTATTTCGCTACTATGATGCACAGACCGATGATGCAGCACTGACACGTGCGGTGATGCACTCCGCCATCTCACTTGGGGCCGAGCTGGAGAG
Organism: uncultured Gammaproteobacteria bacterium; assembly: GCA_945787155.1. Lineage (GTDB taxonomy): Bacteria > Pseudomonadota > Gammaproteobacteria > SZUA-140 > SZUA-140 > SZUA-76. The sequence goes on from CALZHD010000034.1 coordinate 48,916, forward strand.
CGGCGCGCAATTCGTCGCTGGGCAGCTCAACGAAAATGGTGCGCTCGTTCAATATAAAACAGGCTCACAGACCATCACCTGCGAGGCTCGCGTGGTGGTCAACGCGGCAGGCCCGTGGGCGAATCAGGTAGTGGAAAAATTCACCCCTACGCAAGCCCCCGATGCAGTCGATCTGGTCCAGGGGACGCACATCATCATCGAGGGAACGCTCACCAAAGGAATCTATTATATGGAGGCCCCCAAAGACCGGCGTGCCATCTTTGCGATACCGTGGCACGGTAAGATCCTAGTTGGCACCACTGAGACCGCATTCGATGCCGCAGCCGATCCGGATAGTGTCGCGCCGCTAGAGCAGGAGGCACGTTACCTGCTGGATACCATGGCCAGCTACTTCCCGGCCTACCGTAACCTGCAGACGAACCCTATCTGCAGCGCCTTTGCCGGACTGCGTGTCTTACCACGGGGTGATCAACATGCGAAAGATGGCCGCTCAGCCTTCACACGCCCACGTGAAACGGTGCTACGTTTAGATCGTGAGACCGCTCCCCGCCTGCTCACCATCTATGGGGGCAAACTCACGGCCTACCGCGCCACCGCCGAAAAGTGCCTCAAACAGCTACGACCCGCCCTACCGATACGCGATGCCATTGCCAACACCCGCCGACTGACGCTGCAGGACCCTGGAGAGCCGTGAGCTTTTCTCCTCACAAAGTTATATCGTCAACTCATCAAGCCACTAACGCCATTAATCCATTAGTCAATGGAGGGACATCAACCACGATAAATCACCTAATAGCCGTTTTTCAGTTAAAATAGCGAGATCCTTTCAACAAATCAACAAAGCGCTACCCAATAGAACAACCCCATCAGCAAAACCAAATAGAAACATGCAGAAATATCAATACAATCTACCCGCTTCCAGCGCCCTTTGCTTAACCGTTTTCAAAGCGCTGCTGCTGTTCATGGTCATCACGCTCGGTGGTTGTTCTATGCTGGGTAAACCGGTGGAACCTCCAGCACCTGAAGTGATCACCATCAAAGTGCCACCAGCACCCGTCGAACCAGCGGTAGTTGAACCTGAGCCTGAGCCAGTGACTAAGCCAGTGCCGTTACCTATACCGGTGCCAGAGATCGTCATCGAGAAACCCGTGTCACTGGATGTCGCCATCATCATCAGTCGTGATATCGAAAATTATCACCACCTCAGCAATGAAATAGGTCGCCTCATCACTCTCAAAGGGGGAACGTTCGAACCCCTTTACCTATACCAACAAGGCGCGGCAGAGATCATCCAGCAGATCAAACATGAACAACGGCAACAGGTCGTCGCGATAGGGCTGGAGGCAGCGAAGGCAGCCAAAATGCTGCAACAGATCCCGGTGGTATTCTGTCAGATATACAATTATCAGGATTACAATCTCGTTACTGAGCATCTAAAAGGGGTCAGCCTGATCCCTTCTGTTGATCAACAATTCAAGGCATGGAAGGAGATCGTTCCCGAACTAAAGCAGGTCGGCGTCATCGTGGGTGATGGCAAGCAGCCTATTATCGAACAGGCGACTCAAAGTGCGGCGGCACACGGTATCGCCCTGATCAGTCGTGCAGTAAAAAATGATAAGGAGATGTGGGAGGAATTCCGACGCCTGATCCCCCAGGTGGATGGCTTCTGGCTGCTGCCTGATAATCGTATCCTTAGCAAACGGACACTACGAAATATAGTGCCCTATAGCGTAAAACACACCACACCACTCTTCACTGTCAACGGCCTGCTGTTACAGGACGGCGCAATGATCAGCGCCGCCCAGGTTGACAGCGATATTGCAGAAAAGGTTGTAACGCGCCTACTCGCAACCGCTCCCGACAACACCATCCCTGGCGCCGACATAGTGCCACTCGAACTGGCTCATATCATCATCAACACCCACACAGCGAAACGCTTTAATCTTTTGATTCCAAACGATAATACGGAAATTAACATTGAAAGATGGCCGTCCAGCGAGGATAGCGCTACACTGACGCAGTGATCACTATAGAGCATGCTCTGGTTAAACGCGATGCAGCCAGACAAACGCCAATAACACGCTGCCCACTGGGAGTAAATCACCCCTCCTGGCCAGCATAAACAAACAAGATGAAAAATAAAACCAAACACCGTAGCCTGGTCGGCGATATCCTGCTAGTCCATATCGTCTATGCCGTTATCGTTTATTTAGCGGCGGCCGCATGCCTGTGGCTAACCACCAGCTGGATCATCGACAATAACCTTGAAAAGTGGGCCGTTCGCTGGACTCAGGAACTCAACAAACTCGGTACCCCGCTCTATGATGGCGAGGCTAAAAACGACCGTTTCATCCATATCGAAGATTATATCGCCAACTTTCCCGACATCGCTTACGTCACTTATTATTCGCTCGATGGCACACCGATCTTCAGTGAAGGAAGGGCTGACGTCGACACCGCCTCGCTACCTCCAAGGCTCAGTTCAAAACAGATGGCTCAGCTTGGCAATACAACGAGCGTCATGAAACCTCAAATCATTAAGCACGACGTGGATAATTCACCCTATGTCAAAACCTATACGCCGATATGGATCGAGTCGATCCCTGATGATGGCCTGCTGAACTTTAACCTCGCTGATGCGACAAATGATGATGTCAGCCTTGCAGGCTTTGTCGAACTCGGCCTTGACTTCACCCCATATGAAAAACAGTTCATCAAAAACCTGCTGGCTGGCAGCGCTCTCATTATGTTTATTTTCATGATCATCTTTATCATCAGTAAAACCATCATCAAGCATGCAATAAGGCCTCTGTCAGAATTAAGTAAGCCATTAAAAAATCTTGCTGAGGGCAATACTGACATCTACGTGCCACCATCAAAACATCGTGAAATCAACAGTATCAGCCAGGCGCTCAATACCACCATCAGTGCACTGCGCGAACGCGATGCAACGCTGCTTCGACTGGCCAATCACGATTCACTCACAGGGCTCTACAATCGCAACTTCTTCACTGAAAAACTTGAACAACTCGCCGCCACCAACAGTACCAGCGCATTGCTCTTTATCGACCTGGATCACTTCAAATATATCAATGACACATTAGGACACGAGGCTGGTGATCGTATGTTGGTGCAGGCCGCACGCTGGCTAAAACATCACCTCAGAGAGCGCGATACACTATGTCGCTTTGGTGGTGACGAATTCACCATCCTGATTGAGGAGACCACTCAGGAAAAGACCCTCCAGCTCGCCAGTAACATGGTCTCGATGATGAACAAGCATCTTGTATTTATCGAAAACAACCAGAAATTTCAGGTCAGTTGTAGTATCGGCGTCACCATGATCGACTCAGACCTCTACACCCCTGACGAATTTCTCTCTCAGGCCGATCTCGCATGCCACGAAGCAAAAAGAGGTGGCCGTAATCGTCACTACTTCTACGAAAAACTCAAAAATGAAACAGGTAAGATGGAGGAAGATATCGGTTGGTCACGTCGCATTGAGACCGCACTCAAACATAACCAGTTTGTGCTGGAATATCAGCCCATCGTCAACGTGCACACCGGCAACTCCGATATCTACGAGGTCCTGTTACGCTTGCCCAGCGAGGGTGACAAACTTATCCCACCCTCGGCCTTTCTACCTGCCGCACAACGTTTTGGCCTGATGGTCGATGTTGATCACTGGGTGATCGAGCATGCACTCAAGGCACTCGCCAGCCATCGAAAATCTAATCCTGCCATCAAGTTTGCGATTAACCTCTCAGGGCATGCCTTCGAAGACGTCAACCTCGTCAAAATCGTACAGGAGAACATCGAAAGATACGAGATCCCACCCGAGTCACTCATTTTCGAGGTCACCGAACAGGTGGCGGTACAACACATTGCAGAGGCTAATCTGCTGATCAAAAAGCTGATCACACTTGGTTGTGAGTTTGCACTCGATGACTTTGGCTCAGGCTTTAGTTCATTTAACTACCTCAAACACTTGCCGATTCACTACATCAAGATCGATGGTAACTTCATTGAAAACATGACCAACGACAAGACCGATCAAGCGATGGTTCAATCGATGATCCAGGTCGCCAAGACAGTCGGAAAATTCACCATTGCCGAATACGTACTGGATGAAGACACCATGACGCTGCTCAAGCGGCTCGGCATCGACTATGCTCAGGGACATTACCTCGGCAGGCCGCAACAACAGCTGGCTTAAGAAACGATATCATAGTCACGTCGCACCCGCTGCAACGTGCTGCACGATAACGTATACGACTTGCCAAAACCGGCTACAAATCGCACCTGCTCAACAGTCAACTTGAACAGAACAAAATCAGCAAAACCAAACAGCTGCTCTGCATCCGGTAACGCCTGGAGATATTCGCCCTGTGCAACCTCATAATCTGCGCTACCACGCGCTACTTCAGTCACACTCCCCTGCAGAGTCACCCGCGCAAGGGTCTGTGGGTCACCAGTTCCATTATCTGCTTCACTGATCGCAAGGGACGCCTGCAGGTTTGCCAACAAATTAGTGGTGTGCCTGGCAAGCCGACTAACGTGAATTAAGAATCCATCACCCTCTACCTGCGCCACATAGGCAACATAAGAGGCGAGCGGTCGATTGTCATGAGTCGTCGCCAACGCACCCCAGCGATGACCAAACACCAGCTGGGCGAGTCTCTGCTCTTCAGTAGACTCCACTCTCAGTACCGAGCTAACCTGGAGGCCACTGCAGGCCACGCCCAGCGAGCATATGAAGATGAATGTGAAAGACCGTCTGACCACCATCGCGATTACAGTTCACCACGGTGCGAAAGCCACCCTCTGCAACCCCTTCCTGTGTCGCGATTGCTTTCACCGCAAGATACATCTTGCCCAATAACGAAGCATTAGCCTCATCAAGCTCATTGAGCGTTGAAATATGCACCTTTGGGATCACCAGCACATGCAACGGCGCCTGGGGATTGATGTCACGAAAAGCTAGCACATCATCATCCTCATAGACCTTATCCGGGGCAATCTCACCACTCACCATTTTACAAAATAGACAGTCACTCATTTCGCTCAACTCCTTTCCGGGATGACAATCTCATTCGTTATCGTTCACCCATGTTACAATCATGCTATCAAACTTATGACCCCATCATCTTACATAACGTAGCGATCCCAGCCAAACAGTAAACACCGTGAATCCCAGAAGCCTGATCACTTCCATTTTGTTACTCATCATCGTGCTGCCCACAGCCCATGGACAACCGCTGCCCCGTTGGGAGCTAGGTATCGCTATCGGTGGGTTAAACCTCCCCTACTATCGCGGCTCGGATATTTACCGTAATTACGTCACCCCCTTCCCCTACATTACCTATCGTGGCGAACGGCTGAATATCGATCGAAGCGGTATTCAGGGCCATCTATTTCAGTCAGATCGCATCAAGCTAGACTTGAGTCTTGCAGCCGGAATCCCGGTCTCCAGCGATGGCGACAGCCCACGTGCAGGCATGCCAGACCTCGACCCCACCGTCGAACTCGGGCCATCACTCGAATTGAACCTGTGGCAACTCAGCCACAAGCGCCAGTCACTATGGCTCAAACTGCCGCTGCGCTCCGCCCACTCAATCGGCGGCGACGGCATCTTCAAACACCGCGGCTGGACCTTTTCACCCTTCCTCGAATACACCGCGAAGAGTGCTATACATGACGACTGGAAGGGCAGCCTCTCCGTCGGACCACTCTACGCAGACCGTGACTATCACAACTACTTCTACGAAGTCATGCCAGCATATGTCACTACCGCACGCAGTGAATATCATGCCAGTAGCGGCTACAGTGGCGCACGCACCACACTGAGCTTCAGAAAGAGCATCACAAAAAAATTACGCCTCGGTCTATTTGCACGCTTTGATACATTGAAGAATACTACCTTCGAAAATAGCCCATTGGTTTCAACAAAACACTACCGGGCGCTAGGATTTGCTCTGATCTGGATGTTCTCGCAATCGAAGGAGATGGTAGAGGTACCGTAAATTACTATGCGTTGACCTCGGAACACGACAAAGCAGTTTTGCACTGCCCCAATGAACGCTCCAAGCACTTCGTTAGCCATTCAGTTTCCCCACCGTCAACGCCAGTTTTTGGCCAAGACTCATCACCGCATTTTGTTTTCGCTCATCCACAAGCGAACCATCCTCATTGAATGCGTTAAATGCTTGTGGAATGGCTTGCTGCTCGGGTAACACCGTGACCCCAATATTGGCAAGTAACATTCTTAAAAAAACTAACCCACGAAGCCCACCCAAAGCACCCGGTGATGCAGCCAGAATAGCCGCCATTTTTCCCTGGTATGCCGCCAATGGAGGCTCATTATCTGACTCGGCCCGCGATGCCCAATCAATGACATTTTTTAGTAATGGACTAAAAGCACTATTATATTCAGGTGAAGCGATGATGAATGCGTCATGGTCGATCAAAAGTTTTTTAAATTTACGAGCATTCTCCGGCATCCCCTCTTCATCCTCCAGATCCTGATTGAAGAGTGGCATTGGATAATCCGCTAAATCAATCAGTGTGACATCTGCCCCAGCTTCCTCGGCACCCAATACCGCAATAGCTAATAGCTTTTTATTGAAGGAATCTTTTCTGCTACTACCCGCAAAAGCAAGAATTCTTGGTACCATTTACTTCCCCTTATATGATCAATAAGCCTGTAAAACCCCCAATCAGCGCTGACCGCAACATCCATTTTTAGGAGGATTCATTTGAAAGTGACTCAGCCGAGCATAAATTTTAGCCGCTCATCGGCCTGTGATGGCGTAATCTCAAGAATTTCCGCGCTCACCACATTTTCCGCCACAAATGGATCGTCGTTTATTCTAATTTGAAGATCTGACAGTGACGTATTATGTGCCACAATCCCACCCCCCAAATTCGGTTGAAGAGTGCCGACAAATAAAAACAGGCCGTCATCAATCCCGCGTTTGATCCATTCTTTGTGACCTTCCATCAACTGGCTGGCCTGGACTTTGTTGTTAGAAAATTTAAGCAATACGATAAACATCGGGGTTGTTCTCCTATCAACCTGGTTGGATAAATAAATTCAGTATGGCTAATAATCTCTTACCCACTAATGTTCCTTTATTGCGTATAACTATAGATAGCCCCAATCGCATTCACATGGGGGCTTTTTTCCAAACCGAGTTAAACGAACCACCGTTCAGTCATCATCAACACCGTCCAACGGTTCTACCATGAGTAACTCACGATTGATCCCATCGATGCTGACCACTCTCACCTTCTCACCCGCCTCACAGTCTCTACCGCGTATGCGCAGTGTCACGCCCTGAATTTCGAACTGGCCATTGCCGTTCACAATCGGGGTTTCAAGCGTAATCACATATCCGATTAAGCGCTCGACACGCATCACCCGCTGCGGCGCTTCGTCATCGGCCTCTTCTGCATCTCTCTTCCGGCCGCTCATTAACAATGTGGTTAACACGGTTCCGAGTGCGGCGACGGCAAAAAAGATGCCGAGCTGGTAGATCACGGGGAAGTGCGGTTTAAACCAGAGAATCCCGCCCACTACCGTCGAGGCAATCGCCACCCATGCCGGTTTGCTATTTGAGAAGTAAAAGGCAAACGTGCACGCTAGCAGTGTGACGGTCCACCAGTGCCATTGTTCCAACATAAATCCAGTCATGATCTCCCCGCTATTAATCGCTAATTCAGCCTGACAAGCATTAAGTCTATGAATGGCATAGTCTATCGAGCCGCGCTGCGCTTTGCTATCAAAAAACAACAGATCAACAAACGCGAACAAAACTGAAGATAACAGGGATTTTTTTCGCCATTTCCTCTAAAATGTGGCTCTTTTTTTCGGTCGGAGCCTTATTCTCCGACCCGCTTCAAGGGTATTTAAAAACGTGCAAGATTTTCTCCCCGGCCAACGCTGGATCAGTAACGCCGAGATTCAAATGGGGCTGGGCACCGTCCTCAGTTGCGATCACCGCACTGTCACCATCCTTTTTATGGCCACTGGTGATACACGTACCTACGCCAAATTGACTGCGCCACTGACCCGCGTGGTCTTCTCAGCAGGCGACAAAGTTAAGGCGCACGACGGCTGGCTGCTGAAAATTTCACAGGTGGAAGAACAGGACGGCCTGATCCTCTACCATGGCACCGATGAAGATGGCGGCACGCGCCAACTACCCGAGGGTGCGCTGGATAACTTCATCAAACTCAATCGCCCCACCGAACGCCTCTTCAGCGGACAGGTCGATAAAAACAAGTGGTTTGAACTGCGCCAACAGAGCCACCTGCACGCCAATCGTCAGGCACGCGGTGAATTGCTCGGCTTGACCGGTGTACGCACCAGCCTGATCCCACATCAGCTCTACATCGCCCACGAGGTGGCCAACCGTTACGCGCCACGTGTACTGCTTGCCGATGAGGTGGGCCTGGGCAAAACCATCGAAGCGGGCATGATCATCCATCAACAGCTGCTCACTGAACGTGCCAGACGTGTATTGATTGTGGTGCCGGAGAGTTTGATCCATCAGTGGCTGGTCGAGATGCTGCGCCGTTTCAATCTCCATTTCAGTATCTTCGATGAGGCGCGCTGCCAGGCGCTTGCCGGTCACCACTCTGAGGAGGAGGCGCATCTTGAAGATGAAATCGACGATCCGACGGGCGCTGACGATCATTTCGACACTAACCCTTTTAACAGCGAGCAGCTGATTCTCTGTAGCCTGGAGTTCCTCAGTGGACAACCTGACCATTTCCAGGAAGCACTGGGGGCTGAGTGGGATATGCTGGTGGTCGATGAGGCACACCACCTTGAATGGAGCCCACAGCAGTCGAGTATTGAGTATCGCTGTATCGAACAGCTGGCGGCAATCACCAAAGGCGTGCTCCTGCTGACTGCGACACCCGAACAGCTTGGCAAGGCGAGCCACTTTGCGCGCCTGCGCCTGCTCGACCCCGACCGCTTCCCTGACCTTGAGCGCTTCATCGATGAAGAACAGCATTATGCACCGATTGCCGAAGCGGTCGAGGCGCTGTTAAGCCAGCAGCCGTTAAATGAACACGTACGCGCCACGCTTGAGACAACACTCAACGAAGGCGACAACCAGCCCCTGCTGGATAAACTCAACCTGCTTGACGAGAGCAGTGCTGAAGATGAAATCGCGGCCAGGAATGAATTGACCGAACACCTGCTCGATCGTCACGGTACTGGACGTGTATTATTCCGCAACACTCGCGCCGCGATCAAAGGCTTCCCAGAGCGCCGTGTCAGCGGCTACCCACTGCCACAACCGGAAGCCTATCGTGACGCCCTGCTACAGCTAATGCTGGACCAGGCGGTCGAGACGCGCCAACTGCTCTGCCCCGAACTCGCCTATCAGGCAGTGGCGAGTGGCATGTCATGGGAATCAGTCGACCCACGGGTCGAGTGGCTCAGTCATAAACTGAAAGCACTGAAACCGGCCAAGGTGCTGGTGATCGCGGCCGATGCCATCACTGCAATGGATCTCGCCGATGCACTACGCAAAAAAGATGGCATCTACCCCGCGCTGTTCCATGAACATCTCTCGATTGTCGAGCGCGACCGTGCCGCGGCCTATTTCTCAGATCCCGAATACGGCAGCCCGGTATTGATCTGCTCCGAAATCGGCAGTGAAGGACGCAACTTCCAGTTCGCCCATCACCTGATTCTGTTTGATCTGCCACTCAACCCCGACCTGCTGGAACAGCGCATCGGCCGACTCGACCGTATCGGCCAGCAAAACACTATCGACATTCATGTGCCGTACATAGAGAAGACAGCGCAAGAGGTGATGTATCGCTGGTATCACCAAGGGCTCAACGCCTTTGAGCAGACCTGTCCGGCAGGCCATAACGTCTTCACCAGGCTCATGCCAACATTGATCGAGACACTGTATCAAATAGATGCCAGCGACAATAATGATGACGAAAATGGCGATGATGACCTCACATCACTGATCACCACCACCGCAAAAATCCACCACGAGTTAAACGAAGCGTTGCACAACGGTCGTGATCAACTGCTGGAATACAACTCCTGTCGACCGCACATCGCTAACCAGTTAAAAACAGCTGCAAGTCAAAATGAACACAGCGCGCTACTGGCCGATTACCTCACACAGGTCTTTGATTGTTACGGCATAGAGAGCGAGCATCATAGCGATGCGTGCCAGATCATCCGCCCGGGAGATCATATGCAGAACAGCAGCTTTCCCGGCCTGCACAGTGAAGGGATGACCATCACCTATGAACGTGACACCGCGCTCACCAATGAAGATGTGCACTACATCAGCTGGGAGCATCCGCTCACAACCGGCGCAATGGAGATGTTACTCAACAACGAACAAGGTAACACCGCAATCGCAGCAATCAAACACCCGGCCATTAAAGCGGGAACGCTGCTACTCGAGTGCCTTTTTGTACTGGAGAGTAGTGCAAACAGCGCCCTGCAATCCAGACGCTATCTACCACCGACATTGATCCGCGTGATGATCGACCCACAGGGACGGGACTACAGCAGTCAACTCGCCAGCGAAGCACTGCAACAGATTCGCGCCAAAGTTGATCGTGAGACGACACGCAAGATTATCCGCGCCTTTGGAAAAAAACTACGAGAGATGGTACCCCTCGCCGAACAACAGGCAGAAAAACTGGCGCCCGCATTTTTACAGGAGGCGCAGGCACGCGCTCAGTCGATGCTTAATCGCGAGATCAATCGCCTCAAGGCGCTACAGCAGATCAACCCTAATGTACGGGACGATGAGATACAGTTTTTTGAAGACCAACAAACAGCACTCACACAGGCAATCAAAGCGGCACATCTACGGCTTGATGCAGTGCGTGTGATTATTAGTACCTGATGGCACTCAAGGCAACTATTTTCAAACTTGACCTTCAGGTTGACAATATTGATCGTCACTACTATCAGACACACACGCTGACGATTGCCCGCCATCCGTCGGAAAACAATGAGCGCATGCTATATCGGATCATTGCATTCGCCCTGAATGCACATTGCTCTTTACCAAAGGGATTAGCAGCATCGATGAGCCTGATCTGTGGCGTCATTCGGCCAGCGGCGAGATCGAACAGTGGATTGAACTTGGGCAGCCGGATGAAAAACGGCTGCGCAAGGCGTGTGGCCTGGCACGTCAGGTGCTAGCCTACAGTTACAGCGCGAGAAGTGGTCCAGTATGGTGGCAACAGCTCTCCGAACGCACAAAAAACAGCCGTAATCTCTCCGTTGCCCAGCTCTCCATCAATAGTGACTGTCCCATCGACTCGCTGGTAACGCGCCAGATGCAGCTCAACTGCACGATTCAGGATGGCACGATTTGGCTGACCAACAGTACTGAGACCCTGGAGGCTTCTATCCAATCTTTTACGTAGGTTTCTGTGCATGCGCCCGTGAAACTTATCTACACCAGCCTCGTAATAGAGCGGTTGGTCCCTATCCAGGTGAAAAGCACACTGATTGACCTCGCGTGGCCTGTTGTCATTCCGATTCATCCCCACCCACGTGGGGAACACGTTTGATTCGGTAAAATCTTCGGTCATTAATAACGCACGGCGCGTTTGCCAACACCAACTTCACCTATGAAAAAGCCGGAAACGGTCAGTGATTAACTCGACATTTTTCGCCAACATAGCAGACGATTGTTAGCAGGCATTGGATAATCCTGTTGCAACATCATCCCAGCCTGCTGCGCCAGTAGGTCCACCGCCTCGAAGTCACGAATACCACTATGCGGATCACGCTGTTTCAGATGCTGATCAAAATAGCGGTTACTTTCACTTGAATATTGATGGTTGTAGTTGAACGGCCCATAGAGCAGAAATAACCCATCGACTGGAAGCAAGCGACCCACCCCGGAGAAAAGCATCTCCACCGCTTCCCAACTCATAATATGTACAGTATTGGCGGAGAAAACGGCATCGACCGCGAGCGGCGGCCAGACCTGTTTCGTCACATCAAGTGACAGTGGCGGGCGCGTATTGGCAAGCGCCGCCTCATCCAGCCAGGCGTGGATATCGGCATGGTTAAGCGCTCGATCACTGGTGTGCCACACCAGATGCGGCATCTTCGCAGCAAAGTAGATGGCATGCTGGCCCGTACCACTGCCAATTTCAAGCACGGCATTACAATGACCCAACAACGGGCGAATGACCTCAAGAATCGGATCTCTGTTTTTGTCGCACGCGGCTGCATAGCCGCGGGGTTTATTAATCATTAAAGTTGTATTCACAATCAAATTTACTCTGCGTCCATTCTAACGTGGATGAGCAAGCGACGACACAAACACGATAATCAGATGACTTAATCCTATTTTCACAGCCTCTCATACTGCGCTAGCGATTAAAAATGACGATAAAATGGCGTTCTAAAACAATAACAGTTGACATTTCACAGAACCCTACCATTTTCATATCAGGTTAGTGTACACTCGAGC